>QMME01000164.1 GCA_003647095.1 Deltaproteobacteria bacterium | reverse complement strand
TGCTCCGGTTGTTGCTCTTGCCTGGATTCCTCTTCGTCGCTCATGAGACGCTCCTTGCGATTCCGCGCACGGGACCGGCAACCGGCAACCTGAATACTGGTTCAGACCCACAGGCTGTACCACAGCCTGGCCGGTGGGTTCAAGTTCCCCCGGGAGCCGGGATCCCCCACCCGGGAGAGTTGGGGAGAATCACTGCCTGGATTGTGGCGGGAGCATCTCGGCGCGCTCCTCTGCTTCCATCTGCTCGAGTCGGCGGCGGCGCTGGCGGCGGCGGCGCAGGTAGGCCAGCAGGAAGATCAGCACTACCAGCGACCACAAGGCCGCGGTTCCGGTCAACAAGGGCACCCAGGTGAAACGCCGCCTGAGCGATGCCAGCCATTCCTGCTCCAGCAACTCCACGCCGGTGTCGTAGGTCTCCTCCAGCGCCGCTGCCAGCGGATCCCCGGCCACCATCCGGCGCACCATCTCGCTGAACTTGGCGGGACCGGCTTTTTCCATGAGAAAGGAGATGAAGTCCACGCTCTGGGCGTAGGCCAGGCGTACCTCGCCCGCGGCGTCGGGAAAGCCGTAGGTGAGCGCGCGCAGGGAAAACAACTTGCCGCTGACCGAGCCCCAGGCCAGGGTGCGCGCCCGCTCGAAGCTCCATTCGTCGGCCTGGTACTGGGCAAACCCCTCCTGGAACCAGCGGGGGATGTGGTGAGAGCCGGCCAGGCGGTAAAGCGCCAGGTGGGCCAGCTCGTGCGCCAGCACCCGGGCGGGATCGCGCCCGCCGGCAGTGGCGGCCGCCAGCAACACCAGGCCCAGCCGGCCCAGGGCGGCCCCGGCGGCCCATTCGGGCAGGTCGGCGGCCTGCGGCACCGCCCTTCTCATCTGGGCGTTGTCCACCGCCAGCACCACCGTCACCCGACCCGGAGCCGCCTCGCCGAGTTCGCGGGCGATCTTGCTCCACAGCCGTTCACCCCGACGGGAAAGATCTTGTGCCAGTGGCTGCAGCCGGCGGGGAAAGTACCAGCTCAGGCGCCGTGTCTGCAGCCGGCCGTCGAATTCGGTGGCGACGTCGAGCCGCTCCGTGGGCAGTGGAGTCGCGGCCAGTGCCAGCAGCAACACCAGTGGCAGGTTCATGGTTCATCCACCGGCAGGTGTTTCAGGAAATCGCCCGGGGCAGACACGCGCACCGTTTTGCCCCGACCGTGGGCGCCGGCCACCAACTCCAGCCGGCTGCGCGGCAGGCCCAGCTCGGCAGCCAGGAATTTCAGCAACTCCCGGTTGGCCCGACCCTCCAGCGGCGGCGCCGCCAGGCGCACCTTGAGCCGCTCGCCATGGCGGCCGGCAAAACCACTGCGGGAGGCCCCCGGTTGTACCCACAGATCGAGCAACAGCGCGCCCGACTTCTCGAGCCGAGCATAGGCGGGTAGTTTCACCGCTCTCCGGTCCCCTGCTCCCCGCTGCCGGCGACCTCGCCAGCCGCCGGCTCCCCGGTTTCCTCCGACCGGTCATCGGCCGGTTGCCGGTCGACCTCGCCGGCCGGACGCAGGACTCTCACGGTGGTATCCTCCAGTTGCTTGCTGGCACTGGCCTCGGCTTCCCGGCGAGCGTCGAGCAGCCGCGAATGGGTATCGATCTCGCCGTGCAGGCGCGAGGTGAGGTTGACCTGCAATTTCTGCAGGCGTTCCACCTCCTCGCGAAGCTCGTCGAGCTCGCGGTCGCGATCCAGTCCCAGCAGGTTGGCCTGGGCCTCCAGCAACTCGCGGATGGAAGCATGGAAACGGGCCCGGCGCTGGCGCAGTTCCTCGGTGGAGAGGAACAGGGCCTCGGATTTCTCCTCGTCCACGTCATGCAGCAGCTTGCGATGCGATTCGATGATGGCCCGCAGGTTGGCGTGCAACTGTTCGCGCTGGCGCTTGGCCTCGTTGATATCCTCGATTATCTTGACCAGACGATCGTTGGCGGCGCGAATGATCTTCTCCGCCTGCAGCTCGGCCTGGGAGATGATCAGCTCTGCTTCCTTGCGGGCACTTTCCTTGATGTCGTCGGTGATCTTCTGGGCGGTGATCATGGTTTCCTTCAGCGCCCGTTCCCGCTCGCGGTATTCCTCGACGACCCGACTGGAACGAGCCAGTTCCTCCTGCAACTGGTTATTGCGACGCAGGGCGCCCTCAAGCTCGTCGCTCACCAGGTTGAGAAACGTGTCGACCTCGCGCGGATCGAGACCGCGCAGGCGACGTCCGAACTGCTGCTGGCGAATATCGATGGGCGTGATCTTCATCTCTCACCTCCCGGGCCCGGTGCAGGGGCCGTTGCCGGCACGGCGGCGGGCCGCCACAGCCCGGCTTGCCGCAGGATGTCAAGGGTCTCGGCCAGGGGCAGCCCCACCACGTTGGTGTAGGAGCCCTCCACCGCCCGCACCAGGGCGGCGGCCCGGCCCTGGATGCCGTAGGCCCCGGCCTTGTCGAAGGGCTCACCACTGGCCAGGTACCACGCTATCCACTCCTCGTCCAGCTCGCGGAAGGTAACCCGGCTGCTGACCACCCGCCGTGCGTACGCCTGGCCACCGGGCTGAAGCAGCACCACCGCGGAGACCACCCGGTGGGAACGGCCGGACAACCGGCGCAACATGGCGGCCGCCTGGGCGTCGTCGGCCGGTTTGCCCAGCAGCTTGCCGCCGCAGGAGACCACGGTGTCGGCTCCCAACACCCAGGCATGGTGACGGCCGGCCACCCGGCCGGCCTTGTGGGTGGCAGCCTGCGTGGTGGCCTCCTCGGCCGGGGCGGAGGCGTCGGCCGCCGGCTCGGAGTGGCAGGGATCGACGGCGAATTGCACCCCGACCTGCTCGAGCAACTGGCGACGCCGGGGAGAACTGGAAGCCAGTACCAGCATGGGTGAACACCTCGGGCAGAACCGCCACTAGCGACCGTACTGCCTGGATCGCATGGTAAGGGCAGGCCGGCGCCCGGTCAAGATTTCGGGCAACCGACAGCCCCGGCAAATGCTTCTTTGACAGCGTCCCCCGCTTGGGTACAATCACGCAGCAACCAGGCAGCCGGAGGCTCAATGGAACGCGAACAGATGTTGCGCGAGATGACCCGCACCGTCGAGGAGCTGCGGGTGTTCAACGAGATCGGCAAGGCCCTGACTTCCACGCTGGACATTCGCGAAGTGCTGTCCATCATCATGCAGAAGATCAGCGAGCTGCTCAAGCCCCACAACTGGTCGCTGCTGCTGCTCGACGAGCAGACCGGTGAACTGGTCTTCGAGGTGGCCGTGGGCCGGGGCGCCGACAAGCTCAAGGAGATGAAGCTCAAGCTGGGCGAAGGGGTGGCCGGCTGGGTGGCCCAGGAAGCCAAGTCCCTGCTGGTGGACGATGCCCGCCAGGACAAGCGCTGGTGCCAGAAGGTCGACCAGATGACCAAGTTCCAGACCCGGGCCATCCTCTGCGTACCGCTGATGGCCCGGGGGTCGGTGCTGGGAGTCATCGAGCTGGTCAATACCGAACCGGGAAGCTTCAGCCAGGCCGACCTGCGCCTGCTCGAGTCGCTGGCCGACTACGCCGCCATCGCCATCGAGAACGCCCGTAACTTCCAGCGAGTCCAGGAGCTGACGGTAACCGACGATGTCACCAGCCTCTACAACTCTCGCTACCTGCACGAGGCGCTGGCCACCGAGTTCGAGCGGGCCCGTCGCTACGAGCTTACCTTCTCGGTGGTGTTTTTCGACCTCGATCACTTCAAGCGGGTCAACGACGAACACGGCCACCTGTGCGGCTCGCAACTGCTGCGCCAGGTGGGCGACCTGGTACGGGCCAACCTGCGCACGGTGGACATCCCCACCCGCTACGGGGGCGACGAGTTCGTCATCATCCTTCCCCAGACATCCAAGGTCCAGGCCCTGCACGTCACCAGGCGCCTGCGCCTGGCCCTGAACGAAAGGATCTTTCTCACCGAGCGCGGCCTGCAGGTACGGGTAACAGCCTCGTTCGGTCTGGCCAACTTCCCCGACGACACCTCGGACAGGGAAGAGTTGCTGCGCATGGCAGACGAGGCCATGTACCGGGTCAAGGAAACCACCAGGGATGGAATACAGATTGCCGAACCGGCATTGATCGAAAAAACCAGCTGATATTGGTTACAGTTACACTGCTTCCCGGGCCCCATGGGGTCACATTCTACCCGGAGTGTCAATATACACCCCCGGGGTAGACAGATGCAGACAACTGAGCGGGGTTGTTTTTTACCCACCCTTTGTTTAATATTGATCATGGAGTGACGATGCCCTTTTCGCCATGCCAGCACAAGGCGATGAAGGACAGGTGAATTTTTCCACCAAGCGGACGATGTTCGGATTTGGTATGTGGCTTGCAGCGGACACAGTGTGAGGGAGGTGTCGTCAATTCACTCCGAACAAGGAGAACATGATGGAAAAGCGAACGATACTGTTCGTAGACGATGAGGCCAACGTCCTCAACGCCCTGCGTCGTACCCTGCGCAAGGAACCCTACGAGATTTTCCTGGCCCAGAGCGCCGAGGAAGCACTGGATATCCTGCGCGAGAACGAGATCGACCTGGTGGTCTCCGACCACCTCATGCCCGGCATGGACGGGCTGACCTTCCTGAAGAAGGTGCGGGAGATGTACCCCACCGCCCTGCGGGTCATACTCACCGGGCATGCCGACCTGCAGATGGCCATCGAGGCCATCAACGAGGGCGAGGTGTTCCGCTTCCTCACCAAGCCCTGGATGGACGTGGAGCTGAAGATGATGCTCAAGCATATCTTCGATTTCATCGACCTGCGCAAGGAGAACCAGGTACTGCTGGACACCCTGCGCAAGCAGCAGCACTTCATCGAGAAGATGGAAGAACAACACCCGGGCATATTCAGCGTGGAGCGCGACGAGCGCGGTTTCATAGTCATCGACGAGGAGAAACTGCTCGACTGAGCGGTAGGGGGAAGCGGCCGTGGACAAGGTGGCCCTGGTAATAGACGACGACGCCCTGTTCCGGCAGCAGGTGAGCGACTTGCTGGCCGGGATGGGCTACCGCGTCGTCGGCGCGGCCACGGGCCGGGAGGGACTCAACAGTTTCGTGGCCAGCTCGCCGGAGATCGTCCTGCTGGACCTGGTGCTGCCCGACCTTTCCGGCTTCGAGATTCTCGAGCGCTTCGCCGCCCGCGGGCAGGCGGGACGGGTAATCGTCACTACTTCCGACTTCTCGCTCGACTCGGCGCTGCGTACGCTGCGGGCCGGCGCCGGCGATTACCTGCCCAAGCCGCTGCGGGCCGAGGCCCTGCACACCAGCGTGGAGCGGGTCAGCCGGCGGTTGCGCATGCAGGAGGAAAACCAGCGCCTGCAACAACAGCTGCGCCAGCGGGTGAGTGACCTCAAGATCATGCGCCACATCTCCCAGCAGGTCACCTCGGCCCGCCGGCTGGAAGAGTGGAGCCAGGAGGTCACCGAGACCATCTGCGGCTACCTGGGTGCCGAGGCCGGCTCGCTGTTGCTGCTCACCGAAGACGGCCAGGAACTCGAGTTCTTCACCGCCACCGGACCGGCCGGCAGCCAGGCCCGCTGCCTGAGTTTGCCGCGCAGCCAGGGGGGAGTGGCCTGGGCCTGCCTGGAACAGGGAACCCCCGTCAAGGTGGACCGGGTTTCCGATGATCCCCGCTTCAACCAGCAAGTGGATCGTCGCACCGGCTTCACCACCCGCAACATCCTGGCCGTGCCCATAGTGGTGGGAAAACGCCCGGTGGGAGTAATCGAACTGCTCAACAAGAAGGGAGCCGCCTGCTTCGGCCAGGAAGACCTGAACCGCCTCCAGGAAGTCGCCGCCACCATGGCGGTGGCGGTGCAGAACGCCCTGGTGGCCCGCGACCTGCTCAGGAGCCGCGAGGAGCTGGCCCGCTGGTCGCGCGAGCTGGAGAGCAAGGTGGCCGAGCGCACGCGTGAACTCGAGCAGGCCAACCAGGAAAAGCAAAAGGCCTACGACGAGCTGCTGCAATCCCACCAGCGCCTGCGCCAGGCCCAGGCAACGCTCCTGGAACGGGAGAAGGTGGCGGCCCTGGGCCTGCTGGGAGCCGGGGTGGCCCACGAGATCAACAATCCCCTGGGCTTCGTGCGCGCCAACATCGAAACCCTGCAGCAGTACGTGAGGGCGCTGCGGCGCCTGACGGCCGTGCTGGTACATGCCGGCCGGCGGGCCGAGAGCGGGCGGGCACAGAACGTCCTGCCCCTGGTCGAGGAGGCGCGGCGGATAATCGAGGAGGAGCACCTGGCCGAGGCCATCGAAGACATGGGTCCCCTGTTCGAGGAGATCGCCGACGGTATCACCCGCATCGGCGCCATCGTCGAGCAGTTGCGCGTTTTCGCCGAGGAGGGCAGCCCCCGGGGCAACCCCGAGCCCTGCAACCTGGAGGCGGAACTCCGCCGCACCGCCCTGCTGGCCGGCGCCGCCTGCCGGGTCGAGGGTGAAGCCTGTGCCGAGGTAAGCTGCCGGATAGCCCCGCTGCCGACGCTGCACATGCCACTGGGCAGCCTGCGCCAGGTTCTTCTGGGCATGCTGGGCGCGCAGACGCGCAAGCACGGCCCGGGTCCCAAGAGCCTGCGGGCCTGGGAGGAAGGGGGCATGGTGTTCGTCGAGGTTCGCGATGCCGGCAGCGATCTCGCTGACGACGAGGTGCTGCGCCTGTTCGATCCCTTCTACCTGCCCGGCGGAGGACAGCAGCACAGTGCCGGCCTGGGCCTGAGCGCCGCCTACGGCCTGGCCCGCTCCCTGGGCGGGAGGCTCTCGGCCCGGCGCGACGAGGAGGGGCTGGCCATACTGCTCGAGCTGCCAGCGGCGCAGAACCAGCAGCAATCCCTCGAGGAGGTGTCGTGAAACCAGACACGGAAAATATCGCCGCGAACAGGCCCGGCATTCTGCTGGTGGACGACGAACCCCACGTGCTGGCGGCCCTGCGCCGTACCCTGGGCCGGGAACCCTACACGGTCTACGTCGCGGAGTCTGGCGACCAGGGGTTGAAACTCCTGGAGGAACACCCCGACATCGCCGTGGTGATCTCCGATTACCGCATGCCGGGCATGGACGGGGTGGAGTTCCTGCAGCGGGTCAAGCGATATTCTCCCGACATCCAGAGGGTGATGCTCACGGGCCACGCCGACAGCAAGGCGGTGGAACGGGCGGTCAACGAGAGCGAAATCCATCGCTTCTTGAACAAACCCTGGAACACCGCCCAGTTACTGGCCATGGTGCGGGAGTGCCTGGAACACCGATTGCTACTTGAGGAAAACCGCCAGTACGAGCGAGAACTGGCCGAGCGCAATCGCCAGCTCGAGGCCCTCAACCGGGACCTGGAAAGAAAGGTGGACGAACGCACCCGGGCGCTGTTGCAGGCGGAGAAGATGGCCGCCCTGGGACGCATGGCCGGAGGGGTGGCCCACGAGATCAACAACCCCCTGGGCGGCATCCTGGCCTTTACCCAGGTGCTGCTGCGCGATGAACAACTGGCAACCGAGGGAGCGGCCGGCGAGGCCCTGCACACCATCCAGGAATGTGCCTTGCGCTGCAAGGACATCGTCGAGCGCATGCTCTCGTTCGCCCGGCCCGACATCACCGCGGAAAAACGCCTGCTCGATCTGAACGCCGTGGCCCAGGGGGGGCTGGCCATTGCCTGCCTGCATCCCCGTGCCAAGAAGACCATCATTGAAACCGAGCTACACGACGAACCATTGCCGGTCCGGGGAATACGCTCCGCCCTGGAGCAGGTGGTGGTGAACCTGTTGCAAAACGCCCTGAAGTTCTCTCCCGCCGGCTCGCGCATCTTCCTGCGTACCCGGCTCCGAGAGGGAACCGCCGTGCTGGAAGTCGACGACGAGGGCCCGGGTATCGCCGCCGAGGACCTGCCCCACCTGTTCGAACCATTCTTCACCACCGCCGAACCCGGCGAGGGCACGGGCCTGGGCCTGTTCGTCAGCTACGGCATCGCCCGCGATCACGGCGGCGACCTGCAGGCAGGCAACCGTGACGGCGGCGGGGCGAGTTTCAGCATGTCGTTGCCCCTGGCCGCAGAATGAAGGAGGCCGAGAAGACATGAACGGCACCAATAGAACCAGTGAACCGCTGCGGGTACTGGTAGTCGACGACGAGCCCTACATGTTGCAGGCCTGGAAGAAGATCCTCGACGGCAACGAGTGCCAGGTGCGCACCCTCAGCGATTCCCAAGAGGCCCTGGGAGTGATCGAGGCCTGGAGACCCGACGTCGCCGTGGTCGACATCCGCATGCCGGGCATAGACGGCATCGAACTGCTCAAGCAGGTGAAGAGTCGTGATCTGCCCTGCGAGGTGGTGATGATGACCGCTTTCGCCTCGGTGGAGACGGCCGTCGAGGCCGTCAAGGCCGGAGCCTTCGATTACCTGACCAAACCC
>QMME01000163.1 GCA_003647095.1 Deltaproteobacteria bacterium | reverse complement strand
TTGGCGGCTCGGGGGCGCACTCTCGTGCTCACTTCGCTCCGCGCGAGAGCACACCCCCTCACCGCCCGCATCATGGGAAATGAGGGAGGAGACTCTGCCGGCGCCCCGAAAACTGATGCCGCGCCGGCCGCGCCGGCCGGCGAGGATTTTCCCGGCCAGGCCGAGCTGGCCGCGGGACTGGCCTGCTGGCGCAACCTGGAGCTGGACTGCGCCCGGCAGCACCTGGAGCAGGCCCTGTCGCGGTTCGACCCCGGCCGTGACAGGTTGTACCTGCAACACGTCTCCACCACCCTTTTCACCCTGGCCATGATCCACGTGGCCCGCGACGATCTGGCCGCCGCCGAGCGGGAGTTCTATTCCCTGCTGTTGCTGCAACCGGACTTCGAGCTGCCGCCGGGAGACCATCCGCCCAAGGTGGGCTACGTCCTGGCCCAGGCCCGCAAGCGCCTCACCCGCCGCCAGGCCCGGAGTGTCGAATCGCCTCCCCGACAGCACCCCGCCGCACCACCAGCCGGGAAAGAAGCCCGGGTACCGGCACCTTCCCCCCCGGCCACATCCCCGCGCCGGCCCTGGCAGGCTGGAGCCCGTGCCGACCTGGTGGCGTTGTTCGGTAGCGACTCGGAAGTCCTCTATCCAGGCGCCGGGGCCAGCATCTTTCTGGCTCGCCGGGTGGCAAGGCACATGGGCCTGGGCCTGGAGGTATCCTATGCCTGGCACGCCCAGCGGCGCCCCGCCGCGGCCCTGCAGCAGCTGTCGGCCGGGCTCACACTATCCGTGACCTTGCCGCTTGGTGCTTCCTGGCATGTCGATCTACGTACCCAGGCCGGTGTCCTGGCCATGGGCACGCGCGACCGCTACGATCACTGGGGTGCCCGCCTGGGTGCCGGAGTGGTCTTCCGCTGGCCGCGCTCGGGCAACTGGTCGCTGGGCCTGGCCTTGCTACCGGCGCTGGTGGCCACCGCCGACGGTGTTTCCTTCTTCCTGGTGACCGGACTGTCCGGGGAGGTCGACTGGTGAGCGAGCTGGCCACGGACATGCTCGAACTCCTCGTCAGCGATGGCGCCGACGGGCACGACCGGCAAGTCAAGCAACCGGGGCCGGTGGTCCAGGTGGGCCGCGGGGCGGGAAACGACATCGTTATCGAGGACCGGCGGGTGTCCGCCGTGCACGGTCGATTCCTGGTCGAGGAAGGACAGGTGTTCTACCAGGACCTGGGCAGCACCAACGGCTCGGCCCTGCTGCGTGGCGAGCGCCGTACCGTGCTGACAGCCGGCTCGGGTCGCGGGGTCACCCTGCAGGCGGGTGATCGGCTCCTTCTCGGTGACGCCGAGAAACCCACCACCATCACCTTCGTGTCTCTGCGGGCGGGCCGTGCCCGTGCGGCCGATGTCACCATCATGGCCCGGCGGGCCCTGGGCCAGACCCGGCGCCTGCCCGAGGCCGAGACCCTGGCACGCCTGCTGGAGCTGCTGCGCCGGCTCAGCCTGGGCCAGGACAACCTGGCGCTGGCGCGCCAGGTGCTGCACTTCTTCCTGCAGGTCTTCACCCAGGCCGACCAGGCCGAACTGTTTCTGCGCGACAGCACCGGCAGCTTCACTCCCGCCCTGGCCCTGGGCCGTGGGGGCGACACCGTGCTGGGCTCGACACCATCGCGCAGCCTGTTGCAGCGACTGCAAGAGGGAAGAGAGGCCTTTCTCATCGCCGACCTGCAGCAGGTCGAGGATCCCTCCGCCAGCATGCGCCAGGCACCTTCGCGGTCGCTGGTGCTGGCTCCGCTGCTGGTCGACAACGAGGTTACCGGCGCCGTGCAGGTAAGTGCCGGGCAGGGTTCGGTCTTCAACGAGTCGGATCTGGACCTGGTGTCGGTGGTTGCCGCCCAGCTATCGACGGTGCTGAGCGGGGTGCGCCTGGTGGAGAGACTTCGCCAGGCCGAATCCCGGCTGCGGCGGGAACGGGACTACCTGCGCCAGCAGGTGGGCGGCCGGCCCGCCCTGCAAGAGATGATCGGCCGTTCCGCGGCCCTGCAACGGGTGCGCCAGCAGATCCAGGCGGTGGCCGCCTCAACCACCACGGTGCTCATCCAGGGTGAGACCGGGGTGGGCAAGGAGCTGGTGGCCCGGGCCATACACGAGCAGTCGCCGCGGGCCGATGCCCCCTTCGTGGCCGTCAACTGTGCCGCCCTGGCCCCCGGGCTGCTGGAGAGCGAGCTGTTCGGCCACCTCAAGGGAGCCTTCACCGGGGCCTTCCGGGAACGCAAGGGCTTGCTGCAGGTGGCCGACGGCGGCACCTTGTTCCTGGACGAGATCGGCGAGCTGCCGGCGAACCTGCAGCCCAAGCTGCTGCGCTGCCTGGAGGAGGGACTGGTGACCCAGATCGGTGCCACCCGGCCGCAGCGGGTGGATATCCGCCTGGTCTGTGCCACCAACCGGGACCTGGAACGGGAGGTCGAAGCCGGTCGTTTTCGCCAAGACCTGTTGTTCCGCATCAACACCTTCACCATCCAGGTGGCACCCCTGCGCCAGCGGCCGGAGGACATCCTCGACCTGGCCAACCACTTCATGGAACTCTTCGCCGCGCAGGAAGGGCGCCGCCGCCCGGGACTGACCGCCGATGCCGCCGCCGCCCTGCAGGCCTATTCCTGGCCGGGCAACGTGCGCGAGCTGAGAAACGAGATGGAACGGGCCTGCCTGCTGGTGCCGGAGGGACATCCCCTGGACCGCGCCCAGTTGTCACCGCGCCTGGGCGGCGGCGGCCCGGCGGAAAAGCTGGAGGGCAGCTTGCGGGAGACCATGGAGCGACTGGAAGCGCTGGTGCTCGCCGAGGCCCTGCGTCGCCATGGCGGCAACCGCACCCGTTGCGCCCGCGAACTGGGCATCAGCCGCCAGGCCCTGATCGCCAAGATCGCCCGCCTGGGCGTCGATGAAAACGCCTGAAGGAGAAGACAACCATGGCCACGGCACTTTCCTGGATTGAAGTTGACACCACGGCCATCAGCGACAACCTGCGCCAGTTCGCCCAACGACTGGCCGGGGGAGTGCGTCTGCTGGCGGTGGTCAAGGGCAACGGCTACGGCCATGGCATGCTGCCCGTGGCCCGGGCCGCCCTGGAAGCTGGGGCCCACTGGCTGGGAGTGTTCCACCTGGGCGAGGTGGAGCAGCTGCGGGCCGCCGGCATCACCGTGCCCATTCTCATCCTGGGCTACGTCCCCGCCAGCGACATGGAGCTGGCCCTGCGGCTCGAGGCCCGTATCACCACTTCCAGCCTGGAGACCATCAGCACCGCCGGGCGGGCGGCGGCCCGGCTGCAGGTGCCGGCCCGGCTGCATCTCAAGGTGGAATGCGGCACCCACCGGCTGGGAGTAACCGAGGAGCAACTGCCGCAGGTGCTGCAACTGCTACGGGACCACCCGGGCGTACAACTGGAAGGAGTACATACCCACTTCGCCAACATCGAGGATACCACCGAGCACGACTACGCCCGCGGGCAATTGCAGCGCTTTCGCGGCTACCTGGAATTGCTGCACCGGGCCGGCCTGGAGGTGGCCCTGCCGCACACCGCCTGCACGGCGGCGGCCATACTGTTTCCCGACACCCACTTCGCCATGGTGCGGGTGGGAATCGGTCTCTACGGCATGTGGCCTTCGAAGGAAACCCAGCTGTCGGCACTGCAGGCCGGGCGTTCCCAACCCAACCTGCGCCCGGCCCTGTGCTGGAAAACGCGGGTGGTCCAGGTCAAGGACATCCCCGCCGGCGCCTACGTAGGTTACGGCTGCAGCCATCGTACCACCCGGCCCACCCGCCTGGCCGTCCTGCCGGTGGGCTATGCCAACGGCTACGACCGCCTGCTTTCCAACCGCGGCCACGTGCTGGTGGCCGGGACCCGGGCTCCCATCCTGGGACGGGTGTGCATGAACCTGACCATGGTGGACGTCACCGACATACCCGGCGTGAGCCTGGAACAGGAAGTGGTGCTGCTGGGACGCCAGGGCGAGGAGGTGATCAGCGCCGAGCAGATGGCCGGCTGGGCCCAGACCATCAACTACGAGGTGGTCACCCGCGCCGATCCGCACGCTCCGCGCCTGGTCGTAAACCGCCGGAACACAGGAGAGCCAGCATGACCCTGCAACCCGTATCACCGCACCGTACCATCGACACCACCATTCGCTCCCTGGGCCCGGCCCGTTTCAACAGTCCCCTCAAGTGCCGTCGCTTCGTGGACGAGTCGCGCCGGGTCCTGTACGATCCTTACGCCGACGAGGTGATCGAGAGCATGCACCGGGGCGAGGAACCGGTGGCCTTCGAGGTGGCCGGCCCGCGCGAGCGGCTGTTTTTCGACCCGGCCGACACCAGCGCGGCCATCCTCACTGCCGGCGGACTGTGCCCCGGTCTCAACGACGTCATCCGCGCGCTGGTGCACCAGCTCTATTTCAACTACGGGGTGCAGCGTATCAAGGGGGTGCGTTTCGGCTTCGCCGGGCTCAACCCCATCGAGGGCTGGCCCATGCTCGATCTCACCCCCAGCGTGGTGCGCCACATCCACGAGGACGGCGGTACCATCCTGGGCACCAGCCGGGGGCCGCAGCCGGTGGACGTCGTGGTCGACACCCTGGAAAAGGAACGCATCGACATTCTCTTCACCATCGGCGGTGACGGCACCCTGCACGGGGTCATGGAGATCGAGAAGGAGATCACCCGGCGCTCGCTGCCCATCGCCGTGGTGGGCATTCCCAAGACCATCGACAACGACATCGACCTGGTCTCCCGCACTTTCGGCTTCGACACCGCCGTGAGCGAGGCGGTGGAGGCCATCCGCTGCGCTCACACCGAGGCCGAGGGCATCGTCAACGGCATCGGCCTGGTAAAGCTGATGGGCCGGGAGTCGGGCTTCGTGGCCGCCCATGCCGCCCTGGCCGAGGGCGACGCCAACTTCGTGCTCATCCCCGAGGTTCCCTTCCAACTGGAGGGCCCGGACGGGTTCCTGCCGGCCCTGGATCGACGCCTGCGGGCACGCCAACACGCCATGGTGGTCGTCGCCGAGGGAGCCGGCCAGCACCTGTTCGACGAGATCGAGGGGGTGGACGCTTCCGGCAACCGTCGCCTGGGAGACATCGGCCTGCTGCTCAAGGAACGCATCAGTGCCTACTTTCGGCAACAAGGCCGGGAGGTCGGTATCAAGTACATCGACCCCAGCTACATCATCCGCTCGGTGCCGGCCAACCCCAACGACTGCATCTTCTGCGTCTTCCTGGCCCAGAACGCCGCCCACGCCGGCCTGGCGGGAAAAACCGGCGTTCTGGTGGGCAGCTGGCATAATATCTACGTTCACGTACCCATCGCCTCGGCGGTATCCCGGCGCAAGAAGATAGATCCCGAGGGGACCCTGTGGCGCAGTGTGCTGGAGGCCACCGGCCAACCACGATTCAGGGGTGTCTGTTGATGAAACTCTACCGCAGTGCCACCGCCCGGCGCCTGGCACCGTTTGGCGAGGAAATCCGCCAGGGGCTGGTGGGGGGACAGACCCTGGAGCAGGCCCAGGCCGAGGCTACGCGGCACTGCGGCCTGGAGATCGAGGACGTCTCCGGGCGCGACCTGGTACCGCCGGGCGGCGACTACCTGGTCATGGGCGACGACCTGTTTGTCAGCCGCGAGTGCCTGCGCCGTTTCCTGCAAGCCCCGCTCACCGGCAAGGGGGTCTGGCGCCTGGACATGCGCCGCGGCCCGGCCAGCGATTACTGCCTGACGCTGCAAGCGGTGGAATACGACCAGGCACAGGTCAACTTCGATCTCTACCGCGTCCGCGGTGCCGAGGTGCCCCGGGGGCTGGACTGGCAACGCCTGCGCAGCTGGCTGGCCGAGCGGGCACAGGCGCTGGTGCTCGACACGGGCGGAGAGGTCGAATCGCTTACCCTGAGCCGCCCCGGTCCTCCCCGTGAGCGCCTGGAGCTGCCACGCAGCCTGTGCCTGGCCGTGCAACTCGGCCACTGGGTACACCTGCTCTGGCTCAACCACCTGCTGCCCTGGCTGCGGCTGCAGGAGCACTGGCAGGATCATGCCGGCCTGTCCCGCGCCTGGCGCCGGCGGGGGCGCAACCCGCACCGCCGGGCGGCCCGGCTCAACGTCATTGGACCCGGCTGCGACATTCATCCCACCGCCCGGGTGGAAGGTTCCCTGCTGGGCCGGGGAGTGAAGCTGGGCCCCTTCGCCTACGTGCGCGAGTCAATCCTGGGAGACGGGGTGGAGGTCGCCGATCACAGCAAGTTCACCCGCTGCGTGGTGGGCGAGGGTTGCCACACCCTCAACGACTCCCTGTTCATCGCCTGCACCTTCTACCCGGATTCCACCCTGGCATCGTTTCTCCTGCGCAACTCGGTGATCGGCCGGCGGGTGTTCCTCACCTCCGGGGTGATGTTCTGGGACGAACCCATACAGGGCACGGTCAGGGTTCGCCACGGCGCCAGCGAGGTGGACACCGGCCGCTACCTGCTGGGCGGCTGCGCCGGCCACGAATGCCTGCTGGGCACCCGGGCCATCTTCCTGCCCGGGCGGGCCGTGCCCAACCGCACCATCATCGTCATGCGTCCGGAAGAGGGAGTGGTCAAGCTGCCCGAGCAGGCGCTCCCCGGCCAGGCCCACGTTTACCACCAGGGTCGCATCCTGCCCCTGGCCGAGGTACTACCGCAATACTCTCCCGCGGAGCTGGAACCATGAAGATGTACATCTACCGAACGGGTACCGTCCTGCAGCCATTCGGCGACGACGTGAGCGAGGCCCAGGTGCTGCTGGGCACCCTGGCCGAGGCCCAGCAACGGGCCTGCCGCCGTCACGGGATCGAGCTGGTGCGCATCGACAACCCCTCCCAGGCCAGCGAGCGTCCCTGCCTGCTGGCTGCCGACTACCTGTTCTTCACCGAGAAGGCCCTGGGCGACTTCCTGGAACAGGCCCGCCGCCGAACAGCCGGAGCGCGCCTGGCGTTGCGTCGCTGCGCCTCGGTGGAGCACACCCTGCCGCTGCAGAACGTGGAACTGGACGCCTGGCAGGAGAGCCAGGGCCGGGCCCTGTACGACTTGTGGCTGCTGCGCCAGGGCGAGTTGCCGGCCGAGGCGGCCGCCGTGCGCCAGACCCTGCGGGAGCACTGCCAGCCGCTTGCCTTGCAGGTACGCGAGGTGGTGCAGCGGGTGCGCCTGCCGGCACTCGACGAAAAGCAGCGCTATTTCCTCTATCCCTTCACCTCTACCGTCTGCTGCCACCTCTCGCACTGGGTACACCTGCTGTGGCTGGCCCAGCTGTCGCTGGGCATCAGCTGGAACGAGTACTTCCGTCATCACAAGACCCGGGCGGCCCTCAAGGCCATCTGGGCGGTGCTGCGACGGCTGTCGTTCAACCGCTGGAAAGTGCTTTCCGGGATGAACCGGCTGGGTCCCGACTGCAACGTTCATCCCACCGCCTACCTGGAGTTTTCCAGGCTGGGCCGGGGTGTAAAGGTAGGCGCCGGTGCCTGCATCAGAAACAGCCTCATCGGCGATAACGTCGAGATTGCCGATCACGCCGTGGTACTCAACTCGGTGGTTGGCCACGACTGCTTCCTCACCGACAACTTCTTCCTGGTCTCCACCCTGTGCTACCCCGGTTCCACCCTGGGCAACCTCAAGACGCAGATGGCCGTCATCGGTCGCGACGTCTACCTGCACGGCTGGTGCAGCCTGCTCGATGCCAAGTTCGTCGGTGACATCAAGGTGGTGCACCGGGGGCAGCGGGTGGGCACCGGCCGTTCCTTCCTGGCCAGCTGCATCGGCCACCGGGCGGTGCTGGGAGCCAAGGTGTTGATTCATCCCGGCCGGCAGATCCCCAACGACCTGCTCATGGTCTCCCGCCCGGAAGACGTCATCGCCACCATTCCCGAAGACATTCCTCCCCGGGTGCCCATGGTGCGCGACCGGGGCACCCTGGTGCCCCTGGAGCAGCTCAGGCAACACCCGCGGGAAAAAGGCTAGGGACGTGAAGCGCCGACCTTCAGGAACCTGGGCGCCGCTGCCGCCGCCCCGTTACCAGGCATGGGAGGAAGCCAGTCGCGGGGCGGACCTGTCACAACCGCTGCCCTACCGTCCCGGCGACAGCTACCAGGTGGGACAGGTGATCGAGCATCCCCGTTTCGGGGTGGGCATCGTGCAGGGTCGCAAGGGCCACGTACTCTACGTGGTCTTTCCCGACGACACCCGGCGCCTGGTCACGGGCCGAGAAAAATGATGCTGCGCCCCGCCTGGCGTCGTACCGCCAGCAGCGAGCCGCTGCCCGCGGGCAGGCTCACCGGCCAGGGAGGCAGTTGCTGGGCCAGCTGCTGAACCGCCTGCAGCACCAGTTGCCCGGCGGCCTGGCGCAGCACCCCCCCTGCCGCCAGCAACGGTTCCGAGTACTCGATCTC
>QMME01000162.1 GCA_003647095.1 Deltaproteobacteria bacterium | reverse complement strand
GGCCATGTCGTCCGCGCGCAGCTGCATGGCCTTGACCCGGGTGAAAGAGGAAAAGGTGGCGGCCGATTTCTGGTTGCCGGTGGCAATCTCCAGGCGATCGAGATGCACCGTCTCCGAGAACACCACCTCCAGCTCGGCACCCTTGCCGCTGCCCGCCGTGCACCAGGCCGTGGCCGGGTTGGCATCGAGCACGTTGAGCGCGCTGTAGCGACCGGGCCGGTCGTGGGCCTGCAGCGCCCCGTTGGAGCGGGCGTAGAGCACCTCGGCCGCGGCGGCGGGCCAGGCCACCGGCAACCCCAGCAGCAGCACACCAGCCAACTTGCCGTAGATCTTCATGGTCTTCCTCCCCGGTCCGGACGATTTACCCGGCCGCTTCCACTAATAGCACGCCGCCCGCCGCAGGCCAAGTGCCGGGCCGGCGGTTTGCAACCGGCACCGGCAACCACTATCATGATGACCGGAAAGGGAGGGTTCATGCGCGCTACGATCCTGATGCTGGCGGTGTTGGTCTGGGTGGGCGGTGCCGTCGCCCAGCAGTACGAGGGTTTCGAGATGCCCAAGCAGATGGAGGGCAAGCTCGGCGAGAAGGAATGCCCGCCGGGTACCAGCCGCGATGAAAAGGGCTGGTGCACCAAGACGGCCGAAAAACCCGCCCCGCCCGAGGCCGCTCCCGCCGCCGGGAAGGTCGTCCCGCCGGCACCGGCCCCCCCGGACGACGCCCGGCCGGCGGCCACCCCCCCCACCGGCAAAGCAGCGACCACGTCCGGGCAGCAGCAGGCACCGGCCGCCGGCTCTCCGCCCGCGGCCACCCGCCCTCCCGTCCGGCGGCCACCGCCGGCACCTCCTCCACCAGCCCCGGCACCGGCCGCTGCCACCACCCCGGAAGAGACCGCCCCCGGGGCCAGCCCGGCGGCGGGCGCACAACCGGCGGAGTCCCCGCCGCCGGCCGCCGTACAGTCCAGCGAGGCCGCGGCCGGACAAGCGACCACGGCGCCGCTGGCCGGGCAGGAACAGAAGCCCGGCGAAGAGGAGCAGGGGAAGGGGCAGGAGGAGCAGAAGCGGGGACAGGAGCAGCAGCAAGAGGAGAAGCCGGGGCGGGAGCAGCGCCGGCGGGCCCGTTTCGTCAAGGGAGAACTGGCCGACTTCATCGGTTCCAACAAGCTGGTCACCAAGAACAACCGCATCGGGGTGCGCCTGGGATACCGCAAGCTGGATCTCAAGCACTACGCCACCATCAACCCCGAGGCCGACTTCCGCATCTGGCGCTTCGAGATCGGCCTGGGGGTGCCCCTGGCGCTGGAGATCTTCGACGGCGCCTGGGACGAGAGCAAGGACGAACCGGTGGGATTCGCCAACGCCGGCTCCCTGCGCAGCGAGGATTGGAACGAGCCCGGTGAGTACCTGCGTTTCATCCGCTACCTGCGCCTGGGTCACAAGGAGGATCACCTCTTTCTCAACCTCTCCCAGTATTCCTCCACCACCATCGGCCACGGGGCGCTGATGCGCCGCTATAACGTCAACGTCGACCCCGATTCCACCCGCCTGGCCTTCGAACTGGACATGTACAACGACTACGCCGGCTTCGAACTGGTGTCGAACAGCCTCATCGACTGGGACCTGTTCGGAGTGCTGGGCTTCGTAAAGCCGCTGAGCCTGTTTCTCGACGGCACCCTCGCCCGCTCGCTGTCGCTGGGGGTGACCTACCTGGCCGACCGGCACGCCCCGGTGAGCCTGGCCACCCAGCAGCAGCCGGCCAACCCGCTGTACCTGCTGGGCGACGACAGGCCCCAGGTGTCCAGCAGCGCCTTCCTTCACGCCGTGGGGGTGGACATGGAACTGAAGGTGGTGAAGACCCGTTCCGTGGACATCAAACCCTACCTCGACTACTCCTGGTTCATGCCCGCCACTCCCTCGGGCAGCAACCCTCCCCAGGCCGAGGGCGGGGGCGGCTTCACCCTGGGAGTGCTGGGCCGCTTCAACTTCGGCTCGGAACCGGTACACGCCCTGCGGGCCATCGCCGAGTTCCGCTCCTTCAGCTCCACCTACCTGCCCGGCTACTTCGACACCTTCTACGAGGTGCAGAAGTTCATCGCCAATACCCGCTACTCCGACTATGCCGGCGCCGGACAGCTGCCGCCCACCAAGTTCAGCGACGTCTTCGTGGATCGCCGCGGCGAGGGACGCCACCTGGGCTTCTACCTGGAGCTGACCTACGCCGTCGTCGACTGGGCGGCCCTGACCGTGGCCCTGGAGGGAAGCGATGCCCGCAGCGGCAACAACTTCCTGGCCCATCTGGAGGTGCCGGCCCTGGGCTGGCTGCAGTTCTTCGCCAGCTACTTCCATCGCGGCGCCGACAGCCTGGGCGACATCTTCACTTCCGGCGGCGACCGCATCGCCTTCGCCGCCGTGCGCCTGCGGGTGCTGCCTTTCCTGTTCTGCAACTTCCGCTACCACTACACCTTCGAACTGCGTGACGACTTCGCCGACCTGACCGGCAACGGTATCGAGGAGCACTACCGGCTCTACGACAAGATGCACGGCTGGCTGGCCGACGTGGAGCTGGGCTGGGAGTTCTGAGGGGCGGCGCTCCCTCCCTACTGGAAATCCATGGGGGCCAGCAGCCGGGTACGATCCGGCTCTATGCGCACGGTGAGGGTACGGCGCCGGCCGCTCTGGGGATCGTGCAGCTGCACCTGGTGGATGCCGGCCTTGAGCGGGTGATCGCGGAAAGCTCCCTGCCCCAGGTCCCGGCCGTCGACCTTGACCCTGACGTGCGGGGCCACCGACACCGACAGCAGGCCGTCGATACCCTTGCGGGCCGCCGGCCGCAGGGGCCGGGGCTCTCCCGGACCGGGCAGGGCCACGGTGGCCTTCTGGCCGCCGCCGAAGGTCACCAGCAACACCAGGGTGAGCAGCAACACCCCGGCAAACACCGTCACGGCCACCCGCCAGTCGTTGAGGGGGCTGCGTCGCGGGGTCTTGGCGCGGGGGGTGGTGGTCTGCTCGTGCAGCTTGTCGGCGCTGGCACCGGCCGGCTGGCCGGTCACCACGGTGACCTGGCCCTGGCGTTCGGCCAGGATCTGCTGGTAACGCTGCTGGGCCAGGGGGGGATCGGGAAGCAGTTCGCTGGCCGAGGGCCGTTCGCCGATGAGTTCGAAGCCGGTGGACATTATCAGCATGCGGTCGCGCTCGGAGGCGCCGGCAATGGCCCGGTCGCGGGCCTCCAGTTCGGTGCTGAACAGCTGGTGCATGAAGGCCGCCACCCGCTCGGTCTGCTCCACCGCCGAGCCGCGCAGCAACTTGTGCAGGGCCCGCTCCATCTCCTTGGCCGAGGAGAATCGCCGCCGGGGGTTCTTGCGCATGGCCTTGCGCAGCACCCGGGCCAGGCGGCGGGGAATGTCCTTGCGCAGCACCCGGGGCGGGGGGATCTCGCAGCGATCCACCGCCTCCATGGTGCTGTACTCGGTGTTGCGCTGAAACAGGCGGGTGGCCGTCAAGGCCTCGTAGAAGACCACCGCCAGGGAGAACTGGTCGGTGCGGTGATCGAGCGGCTTGCCGCGCACCTGCTCGGGAGACATGTAGGCGTACTTGCCCTTGAGCACCCCGGCCCGGGTCTCGCTGAGGCGGGCCGAGGCCTTGGCGATGCCGAAATCCCCCAGCTTGGTTATGCCGTCGAAGGAGATCATGATGTTCTGCGGGCTGACGTCGCGGTGGATGACGTTCAGGGGCCGGTCCTCGAACTCGGCCACGAAGTGGGCATAGTGCAGTGCCGCCAGCACGTCGCACATCATCTTCACCAGCACCTGTACGGGAACCTCCACTCCCAGGGCCCGGGCCCGGCTGCACACCTCCAGCATGTCGCGGCCGAACACGTATTCCATGGCCAGGTAGGCCACGTCATGGTCGCGGCCCACGTCGTACAGGTGCACGATGTTGGGATGCTTCAGGCAGGCGGCGATACGGGCCTCGTCCAGGAACATCTCCGCCACCTCGGGCTCGGCGTCGAGATCCTCGCGGATGCACTTGACGATGACCGCCCGTTCGAAGCCTTCCAGTCCTCCCTGGGAAGCCAGGAAGATCTCCGACATGCCTCCCACGGCAATGCGCTTGATCAACTCGTACTTTCCCAGACAGTTCAGCCTGGCCATGTGCCTATCCCTCGAGTACCAGCGCGCTCCAGTGATAACCGGCACCCAGCCCCAGCAGCCCCACCAGGCCGCCGGGCGCCAGCATTCCCTCCCGGCGCGCCCGCAAGAGGTTTCCCAGCAACTCCGGCCCTCCCTGCAGGCCGCCGGCCGCGGCCATGGACAGGGAAGTCCGGGATGGGTCGATTCCCAGCTGCCGGCACAGCGTAAGCCCGTGCCGGCGCGGCAGGTTGGGCAGCACCAGGAAGGCCAGGTCGCCGAGGGCGGCGCCGGCCCGCCGAACGGCCCCCTCCAGGGTGGCGGCGGCCCGGCGGTTGAACTCGTCGATCAGCTCCTGCCGCTGCTGCCCGTCTTCCCAGCCGGGCCGGAACACCTGGAACAGGTGCCCGCCGCGGGCCAGCACTTCCCCGGTTATGGGGCGCACGGCGCCCACCTCGGGAACGCACAGGGCCCGGTGATACCGGCCCCAGCTCGCTTGCCTCCAGCCGCGCAGGCGCAACCCCTCTCCGCCCCGGCACAGCAGGGCCGCCGCCGCCCCGTCACCGACCACGAAGCTGCGTCCCAGCAGGCGCCCGGGCAGGGTGGTGTCCCAGCTCTCGGCGGCGCAGACCAGCACGGTGTCGATGTAGGGGTCGTCGCCGAGCAGGTCGGCGGCCAGCTTCAGGGCCAGGGCCGGGCCGGCGCCGCTCTGGTCGACGTCGAAGACGTAGGAGTCGAAGGCCTGGAGCAGGGCCTGCACCTTGTTGGAGGCCTGCCAGCGGATGTGATCCTTGTGGGCCCCGCTGTAGATGATGACGTCGATGTCGCCGGCCTGCAGGCCGGCGTCGGCCAGTGCCCGCCGGGAAGCCTCCACCGCCATGTCGGTGGGCATCTCCCCTTCCCCGGCCAGGTGAACGGTGGCGTAGCCCAGCTCGTGCAGCCGCCGGGGATCGGCCCGGGCCTGCCGGGCTATCTCGTCTACCTCCAGCGTCTGCTCGGGCAGGTAACTGCCCAACCCGCAGATGGCCAGCTTGGCGTCTTCCATGCCCGGGCATGGTACGACGGCAGCAGCTCGATGACAAGCTCTGGCTTGCAGCTCTGGCTTGCGAGCGGACCGGGGCCGATGCTATGGTGCCCCGGCAAGGAAAGGAGAGGCAACCATGAAGCAACCGGTCATCGTCTCGGCCTGTCGCACCGCCATCGGCAACTTCAACGGCACCTTGCGCTCCGTGCCCGCCACCCGCCTGGGAGCGCTGGTGATCTCCGAGGTCATCCGCCGTGCCGGCCTCCAGCCGGAAGCCGTCGACGAGGTGATCATGGGCTGCGTGCTGCCCCACGGCATGGGGCAGAACCCGGCCCGTCAGGCCTGCCTGCAGGGAGGGCTGCCGCTCGACCTCGAGTGCCTGACCATCAACAAGGTGTGCGGCTCGGGCCTGAAGGCGGTCATGCTGGCGGCCCAGGCGGTGGCCTGCGGCGACGCCGAGCTGGTGGTGGCCGGGGGCATGGAGAACATGAACAGGTGTCCCTACCTGCTGCCCAAGGCCCGCCAGGGCTACCGCATGGGCTCGGCCGAGCTGGTCGACGGCATGGTGCACGACGGCCTGTGGGACGTCAACAACGACTTCCACATGGGCTATACCGCCGAGCTCATCGCCGACAAGTTCGGGATCGGTCGCGAGGAGATGGACGCCTTCGCCCTGTCGTCCTACCGCAAGGCGCTGGCGGCCCAGCAGCAGGGCCGCTTCGACGACGAGATCGTCACCGTCACCGTGGACCGCGGTCGCAAGCTGCCGCCGCTGGAGTTCAACCGCGACGAGGTTCCCCGGGAGACCACCCTGGAGGCGCTGGCCCAACTGCGCCCGGCCTTCAAGCCCGACGGGCGGGTCACCGCCGGCAACAGCTCCAAGATATCCGATGGCGCCGCCGCCGTGCTGGTGACATCGGAAGAGCGCGCCCGCGAGCTGGGCCTGGCCGTCATCGCCCGCATCGGCGCCCAGGGCGCCGCCGCCCAGGATCCCAAGGACGTGCTGGTAACCCCCATCCTGTCCATCCCCAAGGTGCTCAAGAAAGCGGGCCTGGACATCGCCGACATCGACCTGCACGAGGTCAACGAGGCCTTCGCGGTCTCCACGGTGGCGGTGATGAAGGAGCTGGGCATTCCCGAGCAGCGGCTCAACGTCCACGGTGGGGCCGTGGCCCTGGGTCACCCCATCGGCGCCTCGGGCGCGCGGGTGCTGGTGACCCTGCTGTACGCCCTCCAACAACAGGACCTCAAGCGGGGCATGGCCTCGTTGTGCCTGGGCGGCGGCGGGGCGGTCAGCCTGATCGTGGAGCGTCCCTGAGGGTCGGGGACGTCAACAGACAACGGAGCAGGGAGGAAGATTCTCATGAGCAGGGAAATCGTCATCGTGTCCGCCGTGCGCACGGCAGTGGGTTCCTTCGGCAAGGGCCTGGCCGGGACACCGGTGGTGGAGCTGGGCCGGCACGTGGTGGCGGCGTTGCTGGAACGCACCGGGATCGCGCCCGAGCAGGTGGACGAGACCATCCTGGGCTGCGTGCTGCAGGCCGGGCAGGGCCAGAACGTGGCTCGCCAGGTGGCCGTGAACGCCGGTATTCCCGTGGAACGGCCGGCCATGACCATCAACATGGTATGCGGCTCGGGCCTGCGGGCGGTGATGCTGGCCGCCCAGGCGGTGGCCTGCGGCGACGCCCGGGTGGTGCTGGCCGGCGGCTGCGAGAACATGAGCCGGGCTCCCTTCGCCCTGGAAAAGGCCCGCTGGGGCAACCGCATGGGCGACGGGCGCCTGCTCGACCTGATGATCCACGACGGCCTGTGGGAGATCTTCAACGGCTACCACATGGGCATCACCGCCGAGAACATCGCCGAGCGCTACGGCATCGGGCGCGAGCGCCAGGACCAGTTCGCCCTGCGCAGCCAGCAGCGGGCCCAGGCGGCCATCGCCGCCGGGCGCTTCAGGGAAGAGATCGCACCGCTGACCATCCCCCGGCGCAAGGGCGAACCGCTCGTCTTCGACACCGACGAGCACCCCCGGCAGACCTCGCTCGAGGCCCTGGCCGGCCTGAGGCCGGCCTTCAAGCCGGACGGCACGGTGACCGCCGGCAACGCCTCGGGCATCAACGACGGGGCGGCCGTGCTGCTGGTAACCAACGCCGCGACGGCGCGGGACAACGGCTGGCCGGTGCTGGGGCGCATCCGCAGCTACGCCGCCGGCGGGGTGGACCCGGCCTACATGGGCCTGGGTCCCATCCCCGCCACCCGCCGGGCGCTGGAGCGCGGCGGGCTGCAGGTGAGCGATCTCGACCTGGTGGAGTTGAACGAGGCCTTCGCCTCGCAGTCGCTGGCGGTCATGGACGAGCTGGGCTTCGACCCGGAGAAGACCAACGTCAACGGCGGGGCCATCGCCATGGGGCATCCCATCGGCGCCTCGGGGGCGCGTATCCTTACTACCCTGCTGTACGAGATGAAGCGGCGCTCGGCCGGCCTGGGCCTGGCCACCCTGTGCATCGGCGGGGGCATGGGCTGCGCCATGGTGATCGAGGCGGTCTAGCCCCATTGTTGATATTGTCTTGCTTGTCGTCACTTTGCGGTGTAAAATGACGACATGATCGTCAAAAGCAGGCTGGCGAGGATACTGTCTCCCCCGGAGGGGTCCTTCTTCCTCTTCGGTCCCCGGGGTAGCGGCAAGAGCACCTGGATTGCCGAAAAATTCCCCCATGCTTTCTACATCGATTTGCTCGACGAGGCCAGGTATCAGGGGTACTTAGCCCAGCCTGGACTGTTGGCGCAGGAACTGAGAGCCCTGCCAGCGCGGCAACGGGTGGTGATTGACGAGGTACAGCGCCTGCCGTGGATGCTGAACGAGGTACATCGTCACATCGAAGGTCGCCGGCTCAGGTTCGCGCTGTGCGGATCGAGCGCCCGCAAGCTCAAGGCAGGGGGGGTGAACCTGTTGGCGGGAAGGGCGATTCTTCGGCACATGCATCCGTTCCTGCCCGAAGAACTCGGAGAGTATTTCGATCTCGACACCTGCCTGCGCTTCGGCAGCCTACCGGTGGTACTGGCCTCTGAACAGCCGCAGGAGACGTTGTCGGCGTACGCACGGCTTTACCTGAAGGAAGAGATACAGGCGGAGGCCCTGGTGAGAAACCTGCCCGGGTTCGCCAGGTTTCTTCCCGTGGCATCATTGTTTCACGCCCAGGTGCTGAACGTGAGCGGTCTTGCCCGCGACGCGGGCGTATCACGCACCACCGTCACGGGTTACCTGCAGATCCTCGAAGACACT
>QMME01000161.1 GCA_003647095.1 Deltaproteobacteria bacterium | reverse complement strand
GCCGGCGGGTGACGATGTTGACCGCGCCCCCCAGGCCGTTGGGACCGTAGCAGGTGCTGCCGGGGCTCTTGACGATGGTGACCCGCTCCAGCGACCAGGCCGGCAACATGTCCAGGTTGAGCAGGCCGTCATAGGGCTGCACGGCCGGCACGCCGTCGATGAGCACCAGCACCTGGCGCTGGTTGAAGCCGCGCAGGGAAAACAGGCGTTCGCCCCGGCTGTTGCGAGTCAGGTTGATGGCCGGTTCGTCTTCCAGCAGGCCGGCGGTGGTCTGGTTGCCACGCCTTTCGATCTCTTCCTGGTCGATGCGCACCAGACCCACCCCGGGGGCCGGGCGCCGGCCCAGGACGACGATCTCTTCCGGGGCTTGCTCGGCCTCCCGGTGCCGGCTGCGCTTCTGCCGGTGTCTGTCTCTGGTGTCGCTCCGCTCCCGGCTCCCGGCGGTAGATTGCTGCCGTTGCTGCTGGTCGCTGGCCGGAGCGGCACCGGCCAGCAGCGCCTCCCCCAGCAGGATAACAGCCAGCCAGGTTGTCCTCATGCCTTTGCTCTTCCCGCGCAGTTGCCCGCCTGCCCGCCGTCCGCCAGGATGATCTGCCGCAGCACATGCTCCGGGTCGCAGCCCGGCTGAAGCATGGCGTCGAAGCCCCCCAGCATGCGTCCCAGCACCTCCGCGCAGTCGGCACGAACCGCCAGCAGCCAGACATCGGCCCGGTTCGCGGCACCCAGGGATAGCAGGGCCTGGAGGTGGCCGCCGCCGCCGGCCTCGAGCAGGCCCAGTTCATCTACCAGCAGCACCCGGGCCCGCCGGGACTGCCGCCGCAGGCGGTCTCGCGACCACTCCCAGCCGGCCGGGTCGAAGCGGAAGGGCAGCCCCTGCTCTCCCGCCGCGGAACTGCGGCGGGCGAAATCGATCTCTTCGCCACTGGCGATATCGCGCAGCCGGTAGCCGGTCTTACGGCCCTGCCGGTACTGCGCCGGCTGGACCACTCCCCCCACCGTGATCCCGCGGCGTCGCAAGCTGCTGGCCAGCGCCAGCAGGGAAGTGGTCTTGCCGCTTCCCGGACTTCCCACCACGGCCACCAGGCGCGGCCGGACGAGCGGCGACCGCCGAGATACGTTGTCGACGGGGCGGGACATCTGCTCGGCCAGGGAAGCTGTGTGGTAAAACAGGGCCGAAAACGCCCGCGCCAACCGGCGCACTCGACCGCGGGCATTCTTTTCGCCGGCCGACGCCAGGTCGGCTGTGAAGAGTCGCTGCAACTCCGGAAGCAGATCCACCGCGGCGGCAAATGCCTGGCCGAGGCTGCGGGCTCCCAGGCACTCGGCCAGCCGTTGCGCGCCCGGCTCCCGCAGGCGTCGGCTGGCCCAGGAGGCCAGGGCGAACATGAACCCGCCCCGCAGTACCATCAATAGCCCCGCTTCCAGGCCGGTGCGGGAAAGGGCGAGTCCCCCGAGCCGTACGTCGTGTTGCCCGAGCAGCAGACCACTCAACGATGCCAGCAACAGGCTCACCAGCCAGAAACGCGGCAGCCACAGTGCCCGCAGGGCCGTCCTGTCGGCCAGCAGCAGGGTGACCAGCCAGACCAGCAGGGCCAGGGCCGTGGCCGGCACCCCCCCCGGAATCTGCACGGCCAGGCAACCCAGCGCCACCAGGCCGGCCGGCCACTGGCGCCCCTGGATGCGGGGAGTTGCCCCGGCCGTCCTCACCACGACTCTCCCGCGCCCGGGGTCTGCAGGCGCTGCCGGCTCACCACGCCCAGGCGTACACCCAGCCAGCCGCTGGTGGTTCCCACCACTACCAGGAGGGCGATCACCCCTCCCAGGACCCACCAGCCGGCACCGGCCGGCAGGTTCAGCCAACCGGAGGCCCGGCGCAGCATGGCCAGGTACAGTTCGATGATGTTCCGGCCATAGAGCAGGTACTGGGTGAACAGTTGCTGGAAGGCCGACCACAGGGAGCACAATGAACCGGCCGCCATGGCTGCCACCACGCTGCCGGGCCATGCCGGCAGGCACAGTTCCACCAGGGTGGCCTCCACCAGGATGGCGGCCATGGGTCCGAGAATGACCCCGCCCGGAGAGAGGGTCTTGACCAGCGCCGCCACCAGTCCCGTGGCCAGCGACAGGCCGCGCCGGCGGTACAGCTGCCTCTGGGCCACCAGCATTATCACCGCCAGTGCCGCCATGAGCACCCCGGCAAAGGGCAGACGCAGGGCGTGCAGGAAGGCCCCCAGGGTGACCTCGCCCACCCCCCACAGTGCGCCGAAGCAGGCGGCCCGGGTCCAGAAGGCGCTCAGGCGGCGTCCGCTCCCCGAGGGCTCCGCTAGCGTGGGGATGCCGGCCTCCATGTCAATCGTTTTCCCGCCTGGCACACTGCGGGCACAGGCCGTAGACCACCATCTGCTTGCCCTCGACCGTGGTCCCGGCCGGAACCTCCACCCAGGGAAGGGGGGATTCCGTCAGGCAAAACATGCGTCCGCAGCGACGGCACAGGAAATGGGCGTGGTTGCCCGGGCAGTGGGGCAGGTCAGTCGGGTGGGCGCCGAAGCGGCGAATGCCGTCGGTTCCCTTGACGTCGTGAACCAGTCCCTTGCGCTTCAGCGCCAGCAGGGCCCGGTAAATGGTAACCCGGTCGAAACGCAGGGAATCACGCCGGCCCAGCAGTTCCTGGTGCGACAACGGGTGCCCCGACTGCAGCAGCGCCTCGAGCACGTAGCGACGCGAACCGGTCAGCCGCAATCCCACCCGGCGCAGCAACTCCGCGGTCTCGGCGTCGTGAGAGCTGTTTCCCCTTTTCATGGGGACGGAGGTTAATGCTTTTGCAACTCAATTGCAAGTAGAACCGCCGAGGTGGTCCACTATTCCCTCCGGGATGCCGAAAACTGGCTACCCGCGGAGGCTTTTCACCCAGTCGAGCAATTTCTCCAGGCCGGCCGAGTTCTCCGGGGCGCTGGCGGGCAGGTCGGGGTCGATGGCGAAATCCCGCCCGGCCAGCTTCTGCAGCTCTTCCAGCGCCTGGGCGCGGATGAAGGGCAGCTCGCTGCGGCGCAGCAGTGCGAGCAGTTTCCCGGCGGCGGCCGGGCGGTCGCTCTCGATCAGCCTCCGGGCCTCGGACAGCTGCTGGCCCTCGTCGGGCAGCGCTCCTGGCGTCCCGGTCCCCGTCGTCGCGGCGGTCGCGGCCCCGGAATCCTTCTTCCCGGGCACGTTGCCGGTCACCGCCGGCGGGGGCGGTTGCTCGTGGCCGTGTACCAGGGAAGTTCCGGCCAGCAGGTGGCCGGCCAGCCACACCGCTCCGGCCAGCCCCAGGGTCACCAGCGAGCCCAGGCCCAGGTGAGCCAGGGCGCGGCGGCGATCCGCCGAGCGCAGCAGGTAGATGAACACCCCGGCCAGGGCCAGCACCAGCCCGTAGAATCCCACCACGCTGGGCCCGGCGGGCATGTCCAGGTAGTAGGACGCGGAAAGCCCCAGCACGGTCACCAGCAAGCCCATGCCCCAGCCGATGAGCAACTGGTAGAACAGGCGCCCGGTGATCATGGTGGCCACGATGGCCGGCACCACCAGGAACACGAACACCAGCAGCACCCCGGCGGTGCGCACGGAGATGGAGATGACCAGGCCGAAGGAGACGTAGAAGAGGAAGTCCCACCACCACACCTTGAGCCCGGCCCGGCGAGCGGCGTCGACGTCCTGGCTGATCGTGGTGAACTGGCGCCGGAAGAGGAAGTGGAAGATCCCCACCAGGCTGTAGACCAGCGCCGCCAGTCCCACCGCCTCCCAGCTTACCCAGAGGATGGCCCCGGTCATCACCTCCTTGATGTGCTCGGCGCCGTGCGGGGCCCGGTCCACCACCAGGATGACCAGCGACGCCGCCACCGCGAACACCACCCCGATGATGGCCTCCTGGGGAACGCGCTCGCGGCGGGTGCGGGTGGCGGCGAAGATGGCCGCGGCCAGGAAGGTAAACAGCATGGAGTAGAGCAGGGCGGCCGGGGAATCGGGGGCCATGCCGAAGAGGAATCCCACCGTGGTGCCCAGCGCCGCCACCTGGGCCAGGGCCAGGTCCACGAAGATCACCTGGCGGCGGATGACGTGCAGGCCCAGGTAGGCGTGAATGCCCACCAGGATGAGACACTCCAGGAAGGCCCGCAGCATCAGGTCGGAAATACCCAGCTGGTTCATGCTAGCTTCCCGCTCCCCGTTCGAAGGCGGCGGCCAGGGTGCCTACCAGGTGATCGATGAGATCGCAGTAGCTCTTTATCTCCGGCCGGCAGGCGGTGCCGGTGCAGACGATCACCGGCCGGGCTCCCACCGCCTCGGCCACCCGGCGCACCTTGGCCTGGTCGTAGAAGGTGGCGGCCAGGATGATGTCGATGCCCTCGTTGCGCATGCGTTCTATCAACTGCTCGATGTGTCGCGGTGTCGGTGGAATCGATGGCCGCGGCTCGACGTAGTCGGCGATGCGCAGGCCGAAGCGCCGGCTGAAGTACACCCAGCCCTTGTGGTAGGCGATGGCCTTGCGGCCGCGGAAGGCCCTGCCCTGCCTCAGCCAGCCGCCCAGCTTGTCGATCAGGGGCTGGCCCTTGTACTTGTTGCTCTCGAGGAAGCTCCAGAGGGCGGCGGGTTTTTCAGACAGGCGGTGCAGCAGCTTCGCTCCCAGCAGGCGCAGCAGCTCCGGGCCGTAGAGGCGCCGGTCGATCTCGGCGTCGAAGCGGGCCAGGTTCTTGCGGTAGTAGTCGGCGTGCTGCGGGTCGATGCGGGCCAGGCCGGTGGCGATGTTGCGGGCCACCACCTGGGCGGCCAGGGGATCGTTTATGAAGTGCGGGTTGCCGTAGATGTGCACCCCGCCCTCCCCGCGGCTGATCACCTTGGGCACCTCGAGCAGGTGTACTCCCTGCGCGGCCGAGACGTAGCGGCGCTGGCCGCTGCGGATCTCGCTGTTTCCGGACAGATCCACCAGCGACGGGGCCCACAGCTCCAGGTCCAGGCCGGTGCTCACGAACAGGTCGGCGTCGGCCAGCTTGCGGGCCAGGCTGGGTCGGGGGCGCACGAAGTGGGGATCCTGGTTGCCGTTCACGATCCAGTCGACGGTGACCCGCTCGCCGCCGATCTCCCGGGCGATGGCCGCGTAGGTCGACAGGGTGGTGACCACCTTGAGGTGGTCTGAACCCCGGGCCGGTGCGGCCGGGATGGAGAGGGAGAGTGAAAGCACCGAAAGCAACAACAACGATTGATGTCTCATGGCCAGCCTCCAATCAGTAGCGATCGTGTTTGTGCGGCCCGGCCGCGAAGACCACCTGCAGTATGACCACGTCCTGGGCCGGCTCGCCTGCCCGGTCCAGGTGGGCCAGCTGCAGCCGCGTGCGCACCCAGGGGCTCTGCCGCCAGGTGAGGTAGGCCAGCGCCTGCCAGTCGAGGTCGCCGTCGTTGTCGACGGTGAAGGGCTGGGTGAGGTCGCCCCGGACCCCGACGGCCAGCGCCTCGCTCAGGCCCAGGTCGAGGTAGGCGAAACCGCCGGACGCGGAGAGGTAACCGCCGGCCGTCTCCTTGCCCACCCAGTAGCCTTCCGCGCGCAGGGTCACGTGCCGGTAGCGTTCCGCTTCGAGCGGCGACCAGGAGATGGTGAGATCCACCCCGGCCAGGGTGGTGGTGCGCCAGGGCTCGTCCACCCGCTCGCCGTTGTCATCGGTGATGTTGCGACGGTTGTTGGTGCCCAGCATGCCGTTGAGTCCCAGCTCCAGGTAGGTGGAGTCGCTCAGCTCGTAGTACTGGGTCCAGCGCAGCAGCCCCACCGGCACCCCGAAGGCCTGGCCGCTGAACAGGTGCTCGTTCATGCCGTTGGTGACCTGCAGCCAGAGCTTCTGGTCGTCGGCCCACAGCGCCGGCGCCGTCCAGGTCAGCGAGATGCCCACCTGGTTCAGGCCTTCTCCTCCCAGCAGGGTGGTGACGGCCAGGGGAAAGTCGAACTGGTCCAGGCCGTGGGCGTGCCAGCGCTGTACCACCCCGAACTGCTGGCGGAACTTGCCCAGGGTGAGGTTTAGCCCGGGCAGGAGGTTGGTCCAGGTGGCGTAGGCCTCGCCCAGTTCCACGGCGCCGACGTGGAACTCGATGGCCGACTTGAAGAAGGAGAAGGGGTCCAGGTTGGCCTGGAAGTGCAGACCCAGCACCCGGAAGTAGAAGCGCGAGTCGTCTCCCAGGCTGGCGGTGTCGAAGTCGTTCATCTGCAGCCGTCCTCCGGCGTCTCCCACCACGCTCAGCTCCGGGTTGAGTGCCTGCAGCGAGCGGTTGCCGCTGGAAAACACCGTGCCGGTGTCCAGCCGGGGCAGTTGTTGTTCCTGCCGTGCCGCCTCCTCGACGGCCAGGCTAGCCGCCCGGCGCAGCTTCTCGATCTCGTCGTCGGCCGGTGCCGCTGCTTCCCGCGCCCGGACTGCCTGCCCGGCCTCGGTCCCGGCCTGCTGCTCCTCCGCCCGGGAAGTCCAGGTGGGGAAAATGATCGTCATCAATACGACAAGGGGTAGCGTTCGCATGTATTCCTCCCACAAACCGGCAGGAACGCCCGCTCGGGGGTCGGTTCCGCCTTTTTGTCAAGATGGTGGCGTTGCCGCTTTCGTAGCTGACGCCGGTGTGGCTGTCGGCTCAGGCCGCGGGAGGGGATGTCTTGGGTGCCAGTTCCAGGAACCGGGAAGGTAGCGCGGGAGGAACTGGAAAGGCGGTGGAATTGCCCGCCACCAGCGGCTGCCGGCCGTCCGGCGAGGATGCCGTCTCCAGCTTGACCGGCTGCAGCCAGGAATGGGGGCAGGCCGGATGTTCCTCGGGTTCCGACTGGTGACGTGCCAGCAACGGCGCCGACTGCCGGGCCCAGTATGCCGAGTCCTCGCGGGAAAGATGAACGTGTTCGAAACGGTTGTGGCGCTCGCACCAGATGTGCCCCTGGTGCCTCGAGCTCGGCAGCACGTGGTAGAGTCCGCCGGAGAGCAGCACCCCCATGGCCAGCAGGCACCAGGCCGCCGCCCGCCTGCGGGTGGGTGCCGGCGATAGCTTGTTCTCACCGGGGTTCATGAATTCGTCGAGCCGCCTTTCCGGTCCTGTATGTAGTCACTTCGGGCACGATAGTCAAATGCCGCGGTTCTGGCACATCTCCCGCCGCGGCCGCTCGACCTGCTGCGCAAGTGACTACACCCGGTCAGCCCCCCGGCTACATCCGGATGGCTTTCCTTGTGCTAACTCCTTGTTTTTTCGTGTCGGCAACCTGGCATCGCGATTGCAGGGCCGCTTGCGGCGAAAGGGGGTTATCGTCATGAAGAGGAAACTGTCAGTCGTCTTCCTGCTGACCTGGTCGGTGGTCTTCGTTTCCTGCGGGGGCACGAGCGGGTCGGCGGACGAGCAGCTTTCCAAGGACCAGGTCCGGCAACTGGGCAAGGCCGACTGGTGGGACGACTTCTGCGAACTGTTCGGCTGGTACGGCGACGGGGTATGCGACGAATTCTGCCCGTTGCCCGACCCCGACTGCGCCGGCCAGCAGGACAACCGTCCGGACAAGCTCTGGGGCATCGATGCAAACTACCTGGGCCTGTTCGAGAGCGAAGAGATTCCTTGCGTCTGGATGCAAGACGGGCGGGAGATCGATCCTCTCGTGGAGGCGGCGGAACAGGGGGCCAAGGTGTTTCGCATGCGCATCTGGATTGAAAACCCTGAAAACGGCGAGCCCGGTATCCTGGAAGACACCCTGCCACTGGCGCTGCGGGCGCAGGACGCCGGTCTCTACGTCATTCCCACCCTGTTCCTCAGCAAGGGCTGGGGAGCCGACAGCAGCCAGTATCCCCCACGCGACTGGATGGACACGGATCTGCAGGCCCGTGCCGAACGAGTCCGGCGCTGGACGGAAAAGACGGTGGGAGCACTGCTGACCGCGGGTATCGACACCCGTACCTATGCCATCGGCAACGAGACCGATTACGGCTTCTGCGGCGAGTTCGAATACGGTGCCTCGCCGGACCGGCTGCAGAAATACGTCTGGCCGCGGGCGGCGGTGTTGCTGGCGGCCGCCGAGCAGGGTGTACGCAATGCCAGCGGTCGCGACGATCTGGAGTTCATCCTGCACATTTCCCGGGGACAGGAGCCGACTTTTGCCACGAAGTTCTTCGCGTTCATGCGCGGGCAGGGGGTGCAGGTCGATCTGGCCGGACTTTCCTACTATCCCTCCTCCTGGGGGCAGGAAGGCTTCAGCAAGTTTCCCGAGACCGTCGACAGCCTCTACGAGCGGTTGGGACTGCCGGTGTTCATCGCCGAGTATGCCTACCCGGCACTCGATCCCGCCAGCGTGGACCCCCAGCAGGGCAAATGGTGGAACCGCCAGATCGATGGCTATCCCTTCAGCGAGGAGGGACAGGCCGATTTCATGCGAGATCTCCACGCCTGGATGATCAAGGGCGACCGGTTGGCCG
>QMME01000160.1 GCA_003647095.1 Deltaproteobacteria bacterium | reverse complement strand
GGCGGCGCGGTAACGGCCGCCGGCGCCGAGGAGCGGGTTGCCGGGGAGCCGGTGGCGGAGGCCGCCGGGGAAGAAGTCACCGGCACGACGACGAAGCAGCCACGGGTTGCCGAGGAGGAAGCCGGCAAGCCGGTCGAGGTCGCGGCGGCTGCGGTTCCTGGTGCCGAGGAGGTACGGGAGAAGATTCTCGCCATCGTGGCGGAGAAGACCGGCTACCCGCCGGAGATGCTGGAGCTGGATCTGGACCTGGAGGCGGACCTGGGCATCGACACCGTGAAGCAGGCGGAGATGTTCAGCGAGGTACGGGCGGCGTTCGGGATACCCAAGCAGGACGACCTGAAGCTTTCCGACTACCCGACGCTGGGCCACATCATCGAGTTCGCCCTGGGTAAGATCGGCGAGTCGGACCGGACAGGTGGGGGTTCGGCCGACGCCGGAGAGCAAGAGATTTCCGCGAGCGATGTCGCCGAGGAGGTTGTCAACGAACCGCTGGACAGCATTCCGGCCGCGTCAGAGCAGGTACGCTACCTGGCCCCGGTGTTGGTGGGCCGGCCGCGGGCGCGCGAATGCCTGCCCACGGGGGTCGAGCTCGGCGGGCGTAGCATCGTCGTCGGCCGGGAAGACGACTACAGCCGCCGGCTGCTGGAGCGGTTGCGCCAGCGGGGCGGTGATCCCGTCTTCGTCGACGCCAGCGGGACACCCGACGAGGTGGCCGACCGGGTGGGCCGGCTGGCGCGCCAGACCCGGCCTCGGGGCGTATGGTTGCTCACTGCCATCGACGAGGCGGCGGCCCCGGGCGCCAGCGACGAGCAGGCCTGGCAACGAGCGGTCGAGCGACGGGCCAAGCTGCCCTTCCGGGTAGCCAAGGCGGTGGATGGTTTGCTGGGCGATAACGCTTTCTTCATCGCCGCCGTCAAGGTGGGCGGCCAGCTGGGTCTGCGGCCGGGGGGGCGAGTGGTGGACCCGGTCGCCGGCGCCACCTGCGGTTTGGTCAAGTCACTGGCCAAGGAGTGGAGCGACGTCCTTTGCAAGGTAATCGATTTGCCGGTGGATGCCGATCCCGAGTACTGCGCGGCCACCCTGTTGGAGGAGGCCGAACGTGATGGCGGGGTGGTGGAAGTCACCCGCCTGGGCATTCGCCGCTGGGGCGTGGGCCTGACGCAACTGCAGCCGCTTCCGCCCGAGCAGGCGCAGGCTGGCAGTGGTGGCCTGGATCGCCCCGACCCGGTGGTGTTGATAACTGGCGGCGCCGGGGACATCACCGGGCGCATCGCCCGCGACCTGGCCGAGAACCTGAAAGGCAGCTATTACCTGGCCGATCTCATGCCCGAGCCCGCAGCCGACGATCCCGACATCAAGTTACTGGCCGAGGACCGGACGGCATTGCAACGGACCATCCTGACCCGTCTCCGGGCCAGCAATGAGAAGGTCACCCCGGTGATGGTGGAGCACGAACTCAATCTGGTGGAACGGAGGGCGGCGGCCCTGCGCAACCTGCAAGCCTTGCGGGAGTGCGGGGCTCAGGCCAGCCAGGTGCAGCTGGATGTTACCGACCCGGCGGCCGTGGAGCGGGTGATCGGCGAGATCGTCTCCCGCCACGGGCGCCTGGATTACATCCTGCACGCGGCCGGGCTGGAGCGCAGCCAATCGCTGGGGCGCAAGCGGCCCGAAACCTTCGACCTGGTGTTCGACGTCAAGGTACAGGGATTGCACGCTTTGTTGCGGGCCACCCGTAACGTGGACCTGCGGGGATTGATGCTGTTCGGCTCGGTGGCCGGTCGCTTCGGAAACGCCGGGCAGACCGACTACGCCGCGGCCAACGACCTGTTTTCCAAGTGCGCGGCCTACCTGCGGGCTGCCCGTCCCGGCCTGCAGGCGTTCGTGCTGGCCTACAGCGGCTGGGACGGCGCTGGTATGGCCACTCGCGGTTCCATTCCCCAGCAGCTGGCCGCAGCCGGCATCAACCTGATTCCCCTGGAAGAGGGTGCTTCCTCGGTGCGGCGCGCCCTGGCCTCGGGAATCCGCGGCGAGGTGGTGGTGGCCCGTTCCCTGGGGGTGTTACACCAGGGCCTGTGTGCACCGGGAGTGGACCTGGCCGTGCTCGAGCAACGGCTGCAGCAGAATCCGGAGCGCTTCCCCCTGCTGGGACGGCCGCTCGACTGGACCCTGGTCGACGGGCTGCGCCTGGAGGTGGAGTTCGATCCGCACCGGGAGAAGTTCCTCGACGATCACCGCATCGACGGAGTGGCGGTGCTGCCCGGGGTGATGGCGGTTGAGACCTTCGCCGAGGCGGCCCTGCTCATGCGTCCCGATCTCGAGGTAGTGGCCATCGAGGACCTGGTCTTCGAGGCCCCGCTCAAGTTCTACCGCGACGAGACGCGCCGGGCGCTGGTGCGCATGGTACCCGGCTTCGATGAAAGCGGCCGGGTGATCGTGGCCACCATGGAGACCGAGCGCCAGCTGCACGGTGGCGTCAGCCAGCGTACCCGCCATTACCGGGCGCGCATTCGCCTCGACGGCGATCGACCCCGGGCACAGCGGCCGCATCAGCAACAACCCGGCCAGGACATCGGCCGCGAGGACATCTACCGGCTGTACTTCCACGGTCCCAGCTTCCAGGTGCTCGATGGTGCCGGGATGGCCGCCGACGACGGTGAACTCTATGGCTGGATGAAGCCCGGTACCGAGCAGCCGCTGATGTCACGCCACGGTGCCACCTGCTCCAACCCCATGTACACCGAGCTGGCCTTCCAGGCGGCGGGGTTGCTGGAAGCCCGCAACCACCAGCGCCTGGGCCTGCCGGCGGGAGTGCGCCGGTTGGTGATCCACCGCGACGGCCAGGCAGGCGGCAACGGCGGCCGGGTGGCGGCGCGGGTGCTGCCGCTGGGAGAAAACGGCTCCACCTCTTACCGGGTGGCGGTAGTGGATGACCAGGGCCGGGTACTGGTGGAACTCGACGGCTATCGCACCGCGCGCCTGCCCGGCGAGTTGCCGGAGGAGATCCAGCGGGCCCTGGGGGGCAAGGTGGAGAAATGATCCTCTGGTCGAGCGGTCGACCCGGTCCAGGACTGGACCCGGGCTTATTCTTGCTGCCCGGCGAGCGCAGCCAGGGTGAGCGCTATCGCCATCCGGGGCGCCACCGGCAGTGGCTGCTGGGCCGGGCACTGGCCAAGCAGTTGCTGGTGGAACTGCTCAACTCGCACAACGGGCGCACCTGGAGTCCCCGCGACATCGTGGTGGAACGCAGCGAGCAGGGAGCGCCGCTGGCCAGGACCGCCAGCGGCCGGCCCCTGGGGGTGTCGCTGAGTATATCCCACCACCAGGAACTGGCACTGTGTGCCCTGTGCCCGGAAGACGCCGGCCACCTGGGAGTGGACCTGGAGCGGATCGAGCCGCGCTCGCCGGCCTTCCTGGAAGACTACTATACACCGGCCGAGCGCCGGCTCATCGCCGCCCAGGAAGGACTCTCCGCCGAGCAGGCCACCACCGTGCTGTGGTGCCTGAAGGAAGCGGGACTCAAGGCCCTGGGCACCGGACTCAAGGTGAACCCCACTCGCATTGAAACACACGAGCTCGAACCCGGCCCGCCGGGGGAATGGAACCCGGCGCGGGTGTCGCTGCCGGGCATGGAGCGGGTGCTGGCCTGGTGGCGGGTGCGGGACGACCTGGCCATGGCCATGGTGCTGGGGGCTCCTTAGTCTCAGTCCTCTCCCGCGCAGATCCACTGTACCTCGAGGCTCTTGAAAATCGGCGTCAGGCCCTCGATGTCGGTGGACAGGGATACTTCGACAAGCAGGTAATGTCCTGTTATCTCGGCCGCGGCAATCAGGTCCGCGGGAGACTCCTCGAAGGGACCGTGACGGGTAGCCGTGGGCAGGGAGGCGATGTCGTCGGCCGCCCGGACGTAGATCTTGACGTAGGTACCGGCGGGGACGGTTGCCTCCCAACTGACCTGCTTCCAGCGGGTGCCGGTGGGCAGGGCACAGCCCTCGAAGACCTGCTTGAAAGTTCCGCGCGGAGCGGTGAAGTTGCGCAGGGCGAAACCGGTGAAATCCGAGTAGGTGTAAGTGCCGTGGCCGGTCGGGTAGCATTCAACCTGCCCGGATTGAGGATCGACCTTGCAGGCGTTATCCGTCTGGCGGTTGACCCCCCAGACGTAGCCGTCGAAGTCGATACCCACCCCGATGGTTTCCTTGCCATTGGGCAACTCGTAGGTGTGCATCTCGGAGCCGTCGTCGGCCCGGAAGCGGGTGATCCGGCCCACCCTGGTCTCGTCGGTCAACCAGGAGTGGGCCAGCCAGATGTAACCATCGGCGTCGGCGGCGATGCCGCGTCCGACACCCACCCCCGGGGTGGGAACGATCAACGACGAGCCGTCGGCCGGATCGTAACGCGCGGCTCCCTCGTGCCGGTAGCCGCCCACCCAGACCCGGTCTTGCATGTCGATGGCGATGCCGTAGGAGCCGTCCCAATTGGGGATCTGGATCACCTGCCCGGCCGTGTTGGTATTGGTGTCGATGGAGACAAGGCGTCCGGTGTTCTGCTGGGTGGCCCAGAGAATGCCCTGCGAATCGATGGCCGCACCGTAAGGGTGTAGACCGATGGATACCTCGGCCAGCACGTGTCCGTCGTAGGGATCGAGCTTGTAGAACTTGTTTTCGTTGTACAGGCCCACCCAGGCATTGCCGGGGCCGCCGTCGACACCCCCGGCATCAAGGGCCACCGCCCGGGGGACGCCGTTGTTGCCGCCCACGTTGACGGTGAACAAGATACACTCGTCGGCCTCTCCGAGGTACTCCTGGGGATCGTTGAGATCAATCCGGCCGTCGCCGTTGGCGTCATGGGAAGTCTCTACCGTGCCGTCCTGGTCGACGTCCGGGCAGTTGTCGTTGGCAATCTTGGTGACCGTACCCTGCTGGTCGAAGGCCCGGTTGGCAACCCAAACATCGCCGTTGAAATCGACGGCGGTGCGCGAGGGGGCGTTGCCGGTTGCCTGGGCACTGCCCCGGTTGCGCGGATCAGGGCTGTACAGGGCCGAGATGTAGCGCCCCTCCTCGCGGCCGGTGACGGTGTTGATCTTGGAAACCGTTCCCTCGTCCGAGTTGGCCACGTAAAGAAATGTCAGGCGAATGTTTTCGCCCTCTTCGAGAACCAGGTTGCCAGAGGGATCCTTCACGACCCCGTGGTGGTTGTCGTCGTTCCATTCGAAATCCTGGCCGCTTCCCGGACCAACCGTTTCTCCGAAACAGCGCGGGCCGCAGTTGCTGCATGATAAGTCTTCGTCCGTGGCGCCGTCGCAGTCGTTGTCAACCTGGTCGCAGCGCTCGGGGGCGGGCAACACCTGTCCGAGACAAGTGGAGAAGGCACCGTTTTCGCAGTGACGCTTGCCGGCCCGGCAAGCGCCGACGCCGATAAACTTCTCATCGGCCTCGAAACATTCGGGTTCGTCGTTGCCGTCGCAGGGACAGCCGGCATGGGGCAGGGTGTCGCAGTCGCAGGAGAAGTTCAGCGTGGGATCGTCATCGTCACAGTCGGGGCCCAGCAGGCAGTTGTCACCGTAGCCGTCGCCGTCTTCGTCCCGGCAATCCTGGTAGGAACTCTTGCTGCTGTCGGTGCAATGGCAACACCACCCGGCCAGTGCCACCACGGCTAGGGTTTGAATAAACCGGTATTTCCGAACAGCCATGGATAGCCTCCTTTGCCGTGGGTCCATATGACAACAGTCTAGACCTTGTTTGCCGTACAGGCAAATGCGCGCCCCGCCGTCGGTTCGGAGGTGGCTTGTTTCCGTGATGTTGGTGCCGGGGCTCGACAGCAAACGCTCGGATGAACTAACATGAGGGCATGAAAACCAGGACGATTCAGTGGTTCTTTCCGTTGCTTTGGTCGGTGCTGTGCTGGAGTGCCTGCGCGTCGTCGTCGCCGGCGGCGGATGCCGGCGGGGACGTCGACGTGGATGCCGATGCCGGCGGTGGCGATGACGCCGGGATGGTCGGTGACGACGGCGGCCCGGCCGGTGATGGTGATGTCGTCGATGCTGGTGGCGACGATGCCGGGCAGCAGGATGCCGACGTCGATGGCGACGATGACGGTGGAAACGACGGTGGCGGCGACGGCGGCGGAGACGAAGGTGCCCCGGGTGAAGACGGTGGAGACGGGGACGGCGCCGATGCCGGTGAGGACGGTGCTGACCAGGGCGCCGACGAGCAACCCATCGTCGGCCTGCCTTACCCGGAGCGGGATGCCTACCACATCAAGGGTATCCAACCCGACTTCTGGCCCAACCCCGCCGAGTTCGTCGATCACGTCACCGGCGGGGTGTCCATGAACATGGTCTGGGACATCTGGGAACCGAGTTTCCGGCAACCACCCTGCCGCAACGGAGAAGAGGAGTACGACGGCCACTGCTTCCGCATCGACCAGAACGTGGATGCGGCCATTCGCGACTACACCGCCCGCGGGGTGATCGTCACCGGCATCGTCTACGGGGTGCCGGAATGGGCACGGACGGGCAACACCGGTTGCTCGCCCATATCGGACGCCTTCTGGCGCTTCTGCACTCCCGACAACCCCGCCGACTACGCGCGCTTCGCGGGCATGATCGCCCGTCGCTACGATGGCCTGCACGGAAACGGGCGCATCGCCGATTTCGTCATCCACAACGAGGTCAACTCCAACGTTTGGTTCGATATCGGTTGCGGGCAAGGCGTGCCCTGCGACCAGGACGTATGGATCCAGACCTACGTCGACAACTACGCCGCCGCCTACGACCAGATCAAGTCGCACCAGTCCGAGGCCAAGGTGTTGCTCTCCTTCGAGCACCACTTCGATTACGAGTACGACCGGCCAGCCGACGACAACGCCATGCTCTCGGTCAAGACCTTCGTGGAGACTTTTGCCGATAGTATCGGCGACCGCGAATGGAAGATTGCCTATCACCCCTATCCACCCAACCTGCTGGAGCCCGACTTCGGGCCGCTGGACCTGCCCCGGGTGACCTACGGCAATCTGGGGGTGCTGCTGGCCTGGCTGCGCCAGAGGTTTCCCAACCATCCCCATGCCTGGGAGGTGGAACTGACCGAAAGCGGCATCAACTCCTCGTCTCCCAGTTCCTCGGAGGCGGCACAGGCCGAGGCCGTGTGTCGTACGTTTATAAACGTTCTGGGCACGCCCGGGGTGACCAATTACATCTACCACCGCATGCGTGACAATGCCGACGAGGGTGAATTGCAGCTGGGACTGGTGCAGGCCGATGGCTCCTACAAGCCCTCCTGGCCGGTGTGGGCGTTATGCAACCACATCTACGACAATCCCCCACAGTTGTCTTGCGGCTTCGAGGACCTGCCCTACACCCGGCTGCGGCGTAGCGTCAAGGATCATACCGTCACCGTGCGTCACTGGGCCTCCTCGCGCCTGCCGCCGGACGGTTTCGTCGAGGAGGCCAGCTGGCGGCTGGAACGGGAACCGCAGCCGGGCACCCGGTTGTTATTCGAGTGCCTGGTGGAGCAGGTCTGGCCCGGACCACACAACTTCCTGTCCTTCGATGTCGATTGTGAAGGCAGGCAGAATCTGGGGCCGGTCGGCTACATCTACGAAAACCAGGTTCCCAACAGCGTGGCCCTGTACCGTTGCATCAGCTCCACCGGCTTCGATCACTTCGTGTCCACCGACCCCGGCTGCGAGGGCCAGCAGCAGGAACAGCTGCTGGGCTACGCTATGCCTTGATATGCCGGAGTAATGTCCGGGGTTGCCCGCGGGCGGGGATGGGTTATATTCGGCAGCCATGGAAACGAGTCACCGCCACGAGCGAGCGCTTCCCGACGAGAAGCTGTTTCATGTCCATTGCGACATCGAGGTGCGCTTCCGCGACCTCGACGCTCTGGGACACGTAAACAACGCCGTCTACATCACCTACCTGGAAATGGCCCGGGTACGCTATATGCAGCGGCTGGGTCACGCCGAACTCGACCAGACCCCAGGCCGGGTGTTTCCCTTCTTGCTGCTCGATGTCTACTGCCGCTATCACAGCCCGGTGGTGCTGGGCGAGAAGGTACGGGTGTTCATCCGCTGCAGTCGCACCGGCCGTAGCTCCTTCGAATTCGAGTATCTGGTTAAAAACCCGGCAGACGATCGCCTGGTGGCCAGTGGCTACTCCACCCAGGTGCACTACGACTACACCGCCGGCCGCACCGCACCGCTTCCCGACTGGCTACGCCAGCGGGTGGCCGAGATCGAGGGCGAGCTGGCGGAGGAGCCGGCCTGACTCCGTTCCTGGCGCCGCACCGCCTGCCCGCAGTGGCTACCCCCCCAGGGACAGTCCCATTTGCCTGGCGACAGCAGGGTTTTTCTGGAGGGGAGGGATGTGTTCGGGAGCCCGGAGGCAAGTCGGAGGGGCTGGAAGGGGTTTGCCGGGAGGGGGCGTCGTTACCTGGGGGCAAAATTCTCTCT
>QMME01000159.1 GCA_003647095.1 Deltaproteobacteria bacterium | reverse complement strand
CGCCGGAGATCTCCACCTGGTCGTGAAAGACGCGGTGGGACAGCGCCGACTCGATGATGATCATACCCAGCCCACCGGCCACGGCCGAGATGAAGAAGTGTACCGGCAGGTGACTGGAATACCACAAGGGGTGCAGCTTGGTGGGAGTGATCAGGAAAAGCGCCCCCAGTGACGACTGGTGCATGGTGGAGAGTATCAACCCCAGGATGGTCAGCGCGATGGTCAGGGAACCGACGAGCTGGCGCAAGCGCTTCCAACCCAGCCACTCCAGGGCCGCCGGGGAGAACTCGATGGCCAGGGTGGTCAGGTACAACGCCACACACAGGCCCACTTCGAAAAGCATCGAGGTGGGTCCGGGCTTGACCACGAACGGATAGGGCAAGCGGTACCAGCGCCCCAGGTCGTAGAGCAGGCCGACCACCACCAGGGAGTAACCCAGGAACCCGGTGAGAATGGCCGGACGCACCAGCGGCTTGTACTCCTTCATGCCGAACAGGTACACCGCCGAGGAGATGACGAAACCACCGGCGGCCAGGGCCACTCCGCTCATGACGTCGAAGCCGATCCACAAGCCCCAGGGATAGGTATCGGTAAGGTTGGTGGTTCCGGCCAGGCCGCTGACGAAGAAGCGCAGCACGGTGATGACCCCTCCCACTGCCAGGATGGCAGCGGTGATGAGGTTGAACGGGGTCAGCAGCTTGCCGGTGGCCGTTGCTGGCTGGCTCATCTTCAAGCCTCCTGGCCGGTCTGGCCGGCCTGTTTCTTGGCTTCCTCGACTGCCTTCTTGACCGCCTGGGCGACGGCCTTCTCCTTCTCCTTCTTGGCCTTCTCGGCGGCGGCCTGGAGCTTGTTCTCGGCTTCCTGCCGGGCCCGCTCCAGTGCCGCGGCCACCGCTTCCCGGGTCTCCTTGCGGGAGAGCTGTTCGCGACGCCTACTGAAGGCGTAGAGGCCGGCCAGCAGCCCGGGATAAATGGTGATCACCAGCGGCACCACGGACAGGTAGCTGGAGCCGATCTCCGGCAACGGCGTGGGTACCGCCCCCTCGTGCAGGCCCAGCTCACCGAAGGGAGTGCCGCCGATGGTCAGCCAGCTGGTGCCGCCGAACTCGTGCTCGCCGTAGATGTGATCGATGTAGCGATCGGGTTGTTTGCGAATGCGCTGGCGGGCCAGCTTGAGGAGATCGCTGCGGCGACCGAAGGTGATGGCCCCCATGGGACAAGCCTCGGCGCAACCTGGCTGCTGGCCCTTCTTGATGCGCGGGTAGCACATGGTACAGCGTACCACCCGCGGTGTCCACACCTGCTCGTACTCGTAGGCCAGGGCGTAGTAGGGGCAAGCCATGACGCAGTAGCGGCAGCCCACGCAACGTTCCGGGTGATAGAGCACCGGCCCCTGGGGGGTTTTCTCAAAAGCCTGGACGAAGCATACCGAAGCACAGCAGGGATCCTGACAGTGCATGCACTGGTGCTTGCGGTACACCGCCGGTCGACCACCATCGGCCCGGCGGTAGCGGTTGACCACGGTGTAGTCATCCTTCGAGGTGCGCCGCATCTTGTCGAACACACTCTCGTCGCCAAGCGGTACCGCGGGCTCGGGCAAGCCGTTTACCCGCTTGCAGGCTTCCTCGCAGCGGCGGCAGCCCACGCACAGGTTGGTATCGTGCAACAGGCCGTAGCTGTCCGGCCAGCCGGGAAGCTTCTTCACCCCCGCCGAAGCCGCGGCCGTGCCGGCGGCCAGGGTGCCCGCAGCCAATCCCCCCAGAAAACCCCTGCGCGAGATGGTCATGGCGACACCTCCTTTGCCGCTGGCCGGTGGCAATCGTTGCAGCCCTGTTTCAGGCGCAACTGCTGGTGACAACCGACGCACTGGCGATGGTAGGCGGTATAGAGCGAGGGCCGGTCCTGCTGCCGGCTGCCCCGGTTGTCGTGGCAACTGCGACAGGGTGCCGGCCGGGCGCCGAGGGGCTGGTGATGGTGGCAGCCGCTACAGAGCGTCTCCACCCGCCCGTGGAAAACGGAAGCCAGCGAGCTGCGGCGTACCACCTCGTCCAGCCGCTTCACGATCTTGAGGTGCGGGAACACCGCCGGCTGGTAGGCGGCGGCCAACACCTTGATCTCGATCCGCTCGGGAAGTTGTTGCCGATCCTCGGAAAGCGGCCCCAGCAGGGGGCGTACCGCCACACCAACGTAATCCGTCCCCGCCAACTGAGGACGCGAGGGGGGTTGTATGGGGGCCTGGTGGCACTGCGGACAGGAGTGTTGCGCGGGAAGCTGTACCAGGCGGAAGTGACAACCACGACAGTCCCCCTCCTCCGCCTGCCGCCGGTGGCACCCCACGCAGGAGACAGCAGACCGGGAATCGTGGTAAGCCCGCTCCAGCGTCACCCCACCACCCTGGTCGGCTTCGCTGCGCCGGTGGCAGGTGGAACATTTGTTCATGGTCCGGTGATGGCACTGGTGACAGGCGGCCACCCTCGTTTCGTGGTTGCGGTGTTCGAAAAAGACCGCCCCCGTCTTCGCCCCCTCCTGGCATATCAACATCCGTTCGGCTTGACCCCGCTCCAAAGGCGGTGGTTTTTCCAGGCGCTTGATGCCCGCGCGCCGGCCGGCGGTGTGGCAACCCAGGCAGTCGACCGGCCCGGCCGAACGCTTGCCAGCGAGGCGTCGCAGGTGGCAGCCGACGCAGGCGGCGTGGCTGGCATCGGCCAGGGAGGTCTTTTCCGGCCGGCGGTACCGCCCGTGGCAGTCGCGGCAGGCGCTTTCGGTGTTTTTCTTCCAGACCAGCTTCTTGAGCTTCTCGTCGTAAACGTGGTGGCAGCGCTCGCACTTACCGTCCATGGCCAGCAGGTGGCGCTGGTGCAGGGAGAGATCGAAGCGGATGGCGCTCCAGGCCGGACCCCGCCCTGGCGGCGCACCGTGGCACTGCCCGCACAGCACCGGGGCCGCCTTGCCCTTCTGCCTGGCCTGCTGGCGATGACAATCGATACAAACCCGGTGATAGGCCTGCTCCCGGGCCCGGCGACCCTTGACCCCCACCAACTGCTTGAGCCCGGGCAGGAAGCGACCCTGGTCATCGACGGCGTGACAGCGGCGGCAGTCCTTGTCGCCCAGGGCCTGGAGATGAGCGGGATGCGCGAAGAATACCGCCGGGCGCTCCAGCTGCCGGTAGGTGGGTTGGGCACCCGCCGGTTCGTCGGCCAGGCGCAGGGTAATCGTCGCAGCCGGCACTGCCGCCGGCTGTTGCCGCCCGTGACTGGGCTGCCCGCAGCCGGCCAACAACGCCAGCGCCAGGCCCGGCGACAGCAGGCAGGCAATCGTTGCACCCCGGGATTTCATCGTTCCACCTCCCCGGAACCGTCTCCGCGATCCATGCACTTGACCAGCAGCTCGTTGATGAAGGTAACGTGCATGCCCAGGCCATAGTAGCCGATGATGTCCTCGATGCCGCTGTGGCAGTTGTGGCAGGGAGTGACCACCAAATGGGCATCGGTGGCGGCCAGTTGCTCGGCCTTGACCCGGTTCGACTTGAGCCGGGAAAGCTTCCAGGGAGGGCCGCAGTTGATCACTCCCCCGCCGGCGGCACAGCAGTAGTTGTGCTCGAAGCGGGGGCTCACGTCGCGGAAATCCTCGCACAGTTCGTTGATGATGTAGCGCAGCTTGTGGTGCAGGCCCCGGCCGCGGACGATGTTGCAGGGGTCCTGCACCGTTACCGGCTCTTTGATCTTGCGGGCGATCTTGATGCGCCCTTCGCGCAGCAACTCGTAGTAGAACTCCACCGCATGCACCATGGGGATGGGCGGCTTGCTCCAACCCAGCCACTTGGGCCCGTCGTAGACGGCCCCGCGGTAGGCGTGTCCACACTCGCCCATCACCACCCGCTTCACCTTCAGCTGCAGCGCCCGCTCCCAGTGCAGGCGCTCCACCCGGCCCATGACCTCGAAGTCTCCCGAGTACATGGCCATGTTGCTGTTGTCCCAGCCGTCCAGGGAGGGCATGGTCCAGTCCACGCCGGCCACCTTCATGATCACGGCCATGTTGGCGATCAGCTGGGCCAGGATCTTGGGCTCGGGGGCGATCACCGAGTACATGATGTCGGCGCCCTCGCGGTCGAGGGGGATGCGCACTCCCTCCAACTCGTCGGCGGCGTCTTCCTCCTGCCAGATGAGGGTGTCGATCCAGTCGTCGGGCTGCACCCACATCTGGTTGCTGGTGGCGGCGTGGGAATTGACGGTATCCTGCAGGTAGACCGGCACCACCCCCAGCAGGGCACAGATGCGTCGTACCAGCATGATCAGGTAGGCGATGTCGATGCCGAAGGGACAATACATGCTGCAGCGGCGACAGGCGCCGCACTCGGTGTAGGCGATGCGGGCGCATTTCTTGATGAACTCCGGGCTCACCCGCCCCTGGCGCTTGACCATCTCCCAGATGGTTTCCTTGACCTTGGCCACGGGGGCGAAATCCGGGTCACGGTCGCGGGACAGGTAGGTGTGGCAAGCGTCGGCGCACAGGCCGCAGTGTACACAGGTCTGCAGGTACACCTTGAGCCGGGCCCCGCAGCCGGCACCCAGCACCCGGCGAATCACCGCCTCGATGCGGGCCGGCTCCAGTTTGTCCACCGCCTGGTCGATACCAGCGTCTTCAACTCTTGCGTCTTCGATGTCTGCCATCTCCGGGCCTCTCTCCCACTCACCAATCGCGGGCGTTCCTCACCGCCCCGAACTCGCTACCCATGTAGGAACGGGTGAAGAAGAACCAGAACATGTGTGAAAGCCAGCTGAAGGGAATGAGCACCAACCACAAGGTACCACTGACTATGTGCAACACCATCACCAGGCGATAGTCGAGCAGGTGTAAGTGGGCAATGATGCCGGTGACAAAAGGAGCCACTACCACCATCAGCAGCAGGTATTCCTTCCAGCCGGTAACATTGCGTACCTCCGGCGCGGCCAGGCGTCGCAGCAGGAAGAACAACACCGCCACCATGACCACCAGGGTCATGACGTCGATGACCGGGTCGGGAAGCGTTGGCCAGCCGAAGCCCCAACGCTGGCGCCACAACTCCACGTGTCCCGCCACCAGCAACGGCGCCAGCAACAGGCACAGGTGAAACAGGTAAGACACCAGTGTCACTACCGGGTGCAGGCGCTGGTTGCGGGTGGAAAGCGGCAGCAGCCAGTGGACGAGGGAGCGCAGGCCGTAGCGCGCGCTCATCACCGGCAGTACCGAGCCCTCGATGCGGGCCGCCCGCCAGGCCCATAAAAGCCGGCCGGTCACTCCCAGTAACAATACTCCCAGGCCCAACCAGGCACACACGGTCACCAGCAGTTCCATGACCAACCTCCACTCAGGCACGCGCCAGCTGCTCGAGCCCGAGAACCAGTCTCTTGTAGACGCCCTCCTCCACCGCCCGGACGAGCAGTTTGTCGCCCTGGGGGGAGAAGCGAGGGGACCAAAGCATGTCGAAGCTCCGTGGCAGCGGGTGGCCATCGATCACCACCTGGAACTTGCCGTCCCGCTCCACCTTGGCCGCCAGGTGCCGGCCATCGGGGCTGAACTCTGGTTCCCAGGCCATGTCGAAGCGTCCCGGCCAGGGCTGCCCGTTCACTACCACCAGCCAGCTGCCCTGGTCACGGGCCAGCGCCACCACCCGGCCGCCGTCCGGAGAAAACCGCGGGGCCAGTACCACGTCCGAGAAGGTACGCGGCCAGGGTCGATCATCGACGGCCACCGTCCAGCGCCCGTAGGCGGTAGAGACCACCGCTGCCAGTCGTTGCCCGTCCGGCGCCAGTCGCTGGTGCCACATCTGCGAGTAGCGTCCCTGCCAGACGGGCTTGCCATTCTCCACCAGGGCCCAGCCCTCCGGGGTTCGTACCGGGGCGATGATTCCCTTGCCGTTGGAACGATAACAGGGAGCCCAGCTGGTGCCGAAGACCGCGTCCCAGGGCCGGCCGTCCTCGGCAATCGAGTATTCGAACATGTCCAGCCTGACCTCGGCGGCCACGTGCTGGCCGTCGGGGCTGAATACCGGTGAGTAAACGTTTATGAAACGACGCTCCCAGGGCTGGCCGTCTACAGCCACCGACCACACCCCTTCGGCGAACTTGAAGATGTCGGCCTCGGCCAGCTGCTCCACCTGCACCAGGGCCGCCGCCCGCTTGCCGTCCGGGCTGAGGGCAAAATCGCGCATGGAGATGAATTCCGCGCCCCAGTCCCGGCCATCGATCACCAGGCCGTATTTCATGCCCCGCTTGACCTGTACGGCAAGCGAACGGCCGTTCGCCGAGAACTTGAGATTCCAGGCGAATTCGAACTCGTCTTCCCAACGCTGGCCGTCCACGGCCACCGTCCAGGAATCGTCCACCCGTACCAGGGCTACCAACCGTCCGTCGGGCAGGAAGCGCAGCGACCAGGCACGCTCCACCGCCTCGGACCACAGCTCGCCGTTCTGCCATACCCGTACCTGCCCGGGCTCTTCCACCACCGGCACGGCCAGCTTCTCCCCGTCGGGGCTGACGGCGAATTCGTGCACCTGCTCGAACGAGGAAAGCACGCCCAGTTCGACCACCCGGCGTTCACCGGCATCCCAGTTCCAGCCATCTATTCCTGACATTTCTCCTCCACCGTCAAAGGTGCGGTGCCAGCGGATTGCCGTTTCCCGCTGAAATCACATTTGTCCTACAATAGAAGTAAGATTTCCCGGAAAAAATTTTTTCCGCTACAGTACCCGGTGCACCGACTCGCGGTACCAACCCCTGTGTACGGTAGTTACTCGCGGCGAAGTGGTAATTGGTGAATTTCATGCTGCACATTTTCTATATTGCACGTCCCGTGGCAAGGAAAATTTCGTTATATCACAATGCCATATAAAATATTTTTATGGCGACACGAGTACCCTTGCTGGTAACCACCCATTTTTTGCAAAAAAGCTCTCCAGGGCTCTCGTATCACATAAACACATTTTATTTTTTTTCTACCAGCGGCTGGTGTAGCTTGTCCGGGCACCAGGGGGCGGCAGGAGGCTTTACAAGGTGAAACTGAGGACTCGTGCCCGATACTCGGTCAGGCTGATGATGACCCTGGCCCGTCACTCCCGCGGCGATAAACCAGTCGGCCTGGGCATCGTGGCCGAAAAGAGCGGCCTGTCACGGGGTTACCTGGAGCAGCTGGTTGTCGCCCTGCGCAATGCCCACCTGTTACGTTCTGTTTCCGGTCGCAAGGGCGGCTACCTGCTGGCCCGCTCCCCGGAGCAGATCCGGGTGGGAGAAATAGTCGAGGCGGCCTCCGGCCCCATTGAGGTCACCGACTGCGTTGCCGACGTGGACTCCTGCATGCACGCCGAGTTCTGCACCTGTCGACCCCTGTGGGAATTGATCAACCTGAGAATTATCGAGGTCTTGTACGACTACACCCTGGCGGATCTACTCAAGACAGACTGGTCGCAGCGCGTCCTGGAACAGATCGAACAGCTGCGCCGCAAGATCCAGCGACCCCCGCGGCGCTAGCCCAGCGCCTTGTTCACGGCTTCGAGGAACTCGTCGGGATCGATTGGCTTGTCGAACACTGCCACCGGCTCGCGGACGGCGAGGTGGCGACCGGCCAGGCCGCTGACCACGATGATGGGGACCTGGCCCAACTCCTTGTCACGGGCCAGCTTGCGGTAGAAATCGGTTCCGGTGGCCTCGGGCATCTGCAGGTCGAGGATGACCAGGTCGGGATGCTGCTGGCGGGTCACCTCCAACGCCTGGCGACCGTCGGCGGCGGTGATCACCTCGTGACCGGCCTGCTCCAGAACCACGCTGATGAACTTGCGGACATCGGCCTCGTCGTCAACGACCAGTACTTTCTTTGCCATCGATCACATCCTCCGGCTCTTGCCTGTAAGCGGTCCGGGGACAACCCATAACCCATACCGGACCGCAAGGCAAGCCCACCCCCTGGCTTTCCCACCTCGGCCGCAATCTCTGCGTCGCTGCCGCGAAAATGGTCCTCGACGTAGATGAACTACGACTGCGGCCATTTTCTTGCAGCTTCTTGACCTTGCTGGCCGATCAGGGAAATCCGCAGGTCCCGGGTGGGAGATCCTGGACCCCCGGGGAAGATTCAGGATGGCTCGTCGGGAGGTCGGGGACGGGGGTACAAGCCCGCACCCTTGATGATCTCCGGAACCTTGTGTTCCCACTCGATGGCCATCATGTGTATGCCGGCAACGCCGGGAATCTCCCTGAGCTGCTGGATCTGCTCCGTGCAGATCTTGATGCCCTCGGCCGCCCTCTTTTCCTTGGACACACCCTTGATGCGCTTGATCAACTCCCCCGGCACCTCGATGCCGGAGACATTCTTGGCCATGTAGCGGGCCATGCCCAGCGACTTGAGCGGCGTCACCCCCGCCAGGATATGCACCTTCTCGTGCAATCCCCGGTCCACCACCTGCCCCATCCAGGTCTTGAACTTGTCCATGTT
>QMME01000158.1 GCA_003647095.1 Deltaproteobacteria bacterium | reverse complement strand
TCCATGGCCTTGTCAATCCGTAGAAAGTTGTTGCTTTCCCTGGCGGCGCTGGCGCTGGCGAGCTGGGCCTGCACCAGCCAGACCGCTTCCGGCCCGCAGTACTGCGACAGCGATGCCGATTGCGCCGCCGCCGGCATGATCTGCGACACCTCGTTTTCCCCGGCGGTTTGCCGTACTCCCTGCACCACCTCGGCAGACTGTCCCCCGGAGCTGCTGTGCGTGTCCGGGCTGTGTCTGCGATCCTGCGAGCAAGACGACGAGTGCCCGGCGGGCGAGCATTGCCAGGCGGGGTTCTGCCGGCCGCTGGAGCCGCAGGATGCCGGTAGCGATGGCGACGCCGACGGCGGGGGCGGGGAGTGCACCGATGCGGACGGCGATGGCTATGGCCCCGGCGACGGCCGGGGATGTCCGCTGGGTGGTGGAGATTGCGACGACAACGAACGCAGCATCTACCCGGGAGCCCCGGAGATATGCCACGACGGCAAGGACAACGACTGCGACGGCGATACCGACGAGGATGACTGCGGTTGCCAGCGGGGCGATCGCCGCGCCTGCTATACCGGCCACATCGACACCCTGGGAGTGGGCCTGTGTCACGGCGGGGTGATGATTTGCGGAGACGACAAGGAATACGGTCCCTGTCTGGGAGAGCGCACTCCCGAGGAAGAAGTTTGTGACGGCGCGGACAACGACTGCGACGGGGACAGCGACGAGGGGTTGCTCAACCGCTGCGGCCAGTGCAGTCCCCCCGACGACCAGTTGCAGGAGGTGTGCGGCGACGGTCTCGACAACGACTGCGACGACCAGGTCGACGAGGATTGTTCCTGCGATCCCGATTGCCACTGCGACGATCCCGGCGCCGGTTCGAACTGCCAGTGTCATCCCCCGGTGGACCAGCCCTGCTACGAGGGCCCCTGGCCCACCCTGGGAGTGGGTATCTGCCGGGGCGGTACCCACGACTGTGTCGAGCAGGGCGGTGGCTATGCCTGGACCTCTTGCCAGGGGCAGGTGTTGCCCATGCTGGAATGTGCCGGCGGCCAGGCCGACGGCCTGGACAACGACTGCGACGGTTTCGTGGACGAGGATTGCCTGCCCGACGGCGACGGTGACGGCTATACCAGGCCCGACGATTGCGACGACTCCGACCCCGCAGTGCATCCCGGGGCCGCGGAAAGCTGCAACGGCACCGACGACAACTGCAACGGCATCATCGACGAGGGTGTCACCAACGCCTGCGGCGACTGCGGCACGGTGCCCGACGAGGTCTGCGCCGACGGTCTGGACAACGACTGCGACGGCCAGGTGGACGAGAACTGCGGCGGTTGCTCCAGCGATTCCAAGCCCTGCTACCGCGGCCCGGACGGCACCCAGGGAGTGGGCGACTGCGCCTGGGGGCAGATGTTCTGCGTCGACGGCGAGTTCTGGTCGGAATGCCAGGGCGACGTCGTTCCCCAGGAGGAGGTCTGCGACGGTGCAGACAACGACTGCGACGGAGAAACCGACGAACGCTGGGCGGTGGGCTCCAATGCCTGCGGCTGGTGCCAGACCGAGGAAGTCTGCGACGGCATCGACAACGACTGCGACGGCTGGATCGACGAGGGTGTGGCCAACGCCTGCGGCGAATGCGGACCCGCTCCCGAGGAGGTCTGCGACGGCGTCGACAACGACTGCGACGGCTTGATCGACGAGGGGGTGCTCACCGCCTGCGGCACCTGCCCCGATGTGCCTTGCTACGAGCAGGGTTGGGACGCTCCCGGCGACTGCGACGCCGACCTGCGCGACTGCGACGGCGTGGAGCCCGACCCGGGCGACCCGGACTCCGTCACCCTGGGCCAGGGCACGGTGCGCACGCCCTTCATCTACATCTCGGTGACCCAGGTCAACCAGGTGGCCAAGCTGGACACCGAGACCGGCCAGAAGATCTGGCAGGTCGATTCCCACGGCAAGTGTCCCTCGCGCACCGCGGTGGCGTTGGACTTCTCGGTGTGGGTGGGCAACCGGGCCGCCGTCTGCGGCAGTTACGACTACAACAACCCCGACAACTCCAACGGGGTGCACCTGGACGCCGACGGCAACCTCATCTGCCGCGTCGACGCCGTGGGTATCTGCCGCGGGGTGGCCATCGACGGCAACGGCAACGTCTGGTTCGGCACCTATGCCGGGCAGACGCTGTACCAGGTCTCCGGCTCCGAGGTGGACGACACCTCCTGCTCGCGTCCGCCCTGTTGCAAGCTGCTGCGTACCGTTCCCGTGGGGGTCTCGGTCTACGGCCTGGCCATCGACGGCAACGGTTACCTGTGGACCGCCTCCAGTCCCGAGACGGTCAAGGTGGACACCGCCACCGGCAACATCGTGTCACGGGTATCCAACCCCACCTTCTACGGCATCGCCATCGACCAGAACAACAACGTTTGGCTGGGCGGCTGGTCGGGCGGCGGCTACGTGCACCGCATCGACGGTGCCACCCACCAGGTGTGGAACACCTCGGTCAACAACGTCACCGCGGTGACCGTGGACCAGGACGGCTTCATCTGGGGCTCTTCCTACGGTACCAACGAGGTGGTCAAGATCGACCCTTCCACCGGCCAGAAGATCTGCTCGGCCCCGGTACAGAACGGCACCAACCCGCACGGGGTGGCCGTGGACGCCGCGGGCAAGATCTGGGTGCCCAACCGCTACGGTGGCTACGCCAACCGCTTCCTGTCAGATTGCACCTTCGACGGCTCCTTCCCGGTGGACCCGGGCAAGGAGATGTACACCTACTCCGACATGACCGGCATGCAGCTGCGCATGGTCACCACTCGCCAGGGGCACTGGATCCAGAACTTCGATTCCGGATACGCCGATGCCATCTGGCACTCGGCCACCTGGGAGGCCACGGTACCGGCCAACACCTCGGTGCAGGTGACCTTCGTCTCCGCCGACAGCGAGGCCGAGCTGGCGACCAACCACAGCCCTCCCTGCGGGCCCTTCACCTCCTCCCCGGCCGACCTGCTTTCCTGTCCCGGCCTGCAGGGGCATCGCTGGCTGTCGGCCGACGTGCAGCTCAACACCACCCAGGACGGGGTGCGACCTACCTTTTCGAATTTGCACGTCTTCTGGTCCCACTGAAGGCCGCAGGTCCCGCTCTGCGTTGACACTTCGCGACAGCGCGTGCTACTGTCGGCGCCGAATTCTTGCCAAGGGAACGAGACAAGGAGGGCTGCCCATGAAGCCGAGATTCCTGTTGTTGTTGCCGGTACTGGCCGCACTGCTGCTGGCGGCCGCCGTGCAGGCGGGAAGTGGCCGCAACTATTCCAAGCAGTTCGATCACTGGAGCCGGGTGATCGCCGATCTCAAGTCCGCCGACGTCACCGAGGGCGCGGCCCGGGACATCGAGATCATCCGCACCTGGATCGGCCAGGCCCAGGCCTTCCTGGCCAGTGAGAAGTTCGAGCGGATCAACATGCTGCTCAGGCGCATCGAGGCCCAGGCCGCCTACTGCCGGGCCAAGATAAACCGCCTGGCCGCCGAGGACGCCGCCGAGGAGGCCGAGACCCTGGCGCGGAACGCCGAGCAGCAGGCCGAGTCGGCCCGCCAGGCGGCCGACGCCGCCGAGGCGCGCATGAAGGAACTCGAGGCCCAGGGCCTGTGAGGGAAGCGAGGTGACCGTCATGAAAAAGAACAAGGTAATGTGGCTGTTGCTTCTCCTGGTTGCCTTGCTGGCCGCCTGCGGAGGGGGGCCGCGCCCGTCCGAGCTGGTGCGGGCCGATCGCCTCTTTGCCAACAAGGTGGATGCCCTGAAGGCCAAGAAGGCCGCCCCCAAGATCTACCAGGTGGCCAGGCGTTACTACCAGATGGCCGAGGAGGCCTTCGACGACGGCGACGATGTCGAGTGCCTGCACTACTCGCTCATGGCCGCCATCAGCTACTCCACGGCCCTGGAGAACGCCCGCCGCCTGGAGGCCGAGCAGCGCCAGGTGGAGGCGGAAAAGCGCCTGGCCGCGGCCAGGCAGCTGATATCCCAGCAGCAGGCCCGCCAGGCCGACGCCGAGCGGCGCATCAAGCGCATGGAGCAGATCCTGGCCCTGAAGCAGAAGCTCGAGCAGGAGAAGGTGAAGTCGCAAAAGGAAAAAGCCCGCATCGCCGCCGAGGTGGAGCGCGCTCGCCAGGAGGCCGAGGCCGCCAAGAAGGCCGCTGCCGAGCGCCTGGCCGCCGAGCAGGCCAAGGCCGAGCAGCTCAAGCGGGAAAAAGAGGTGGGGGAGATACTGGCCCGGGCCCGCTCCCAGATGCAGATGGCCGAGTCGCTCGAGGCCGCCAAGTACGATTCCATGAACATGAGCTCGGCCCGCACCTACCTCAAGCAGAGCCAGCAGGCCCTGGTCGAAAAGCGCTTCGACAATGCCCGCGACCTGGCCCAGCTGGCCGTCGAGAAGGCCGGCCTGGCCATCAAGGCCGCCCAGGCGGCCTACGCCAAGAAGACCGCCGAGGCCCAGCGGCTGAAGGAGCGGGAGAACCTGTTCAAGGAAGCCAACTCCATCGACGGTGCCGAGGCCAAGACCGACACCCGCGGGGTGGTGATCACCCTGCGGGAGATGTTCGCCCCGGCCAAGGCCGAGGTGCTGCCCGAGCGCACCTACCTTCTCGACAAGATCGCCGAGCTGGCCCGCAAGTACCAGGGATACCCGCTCATTATCGAGGGTTACACCGATTCCCGCGGCCGCGAGACAGCCAACCTGGCCCTGTCGCAGAGCCGGGCCCAGGCGGTCTCCGACTACCTCATCCAGCAGCAAAAGCTGGACATGAACCGCATCAAGGCCTCCGGCTACGGCGAGGCCCGCCCCATCGCCGACAACTCCCGTTCCGAGGGCCGAGCCAAGAACCGCCGCATCGAGGTCATCTTCCTCTTCCGCTGAGGCGCTCCTCGCAGCCCCTCGCCCCTAATCTTTTCCCCCCTCCTGCCGATAACGATCGTGGAGGCGCCCAATCTGCTGGGCTAGAAGTAACAGTCACCGGGGAGCGAGAGTGGCGAGGCGACCCCGACAGCACCCGGGCTGGGTCCTAGGGTGCAGCGCCGGTACGGAAGTTCTCGTAGGACACCGCCTGGCCGGTGTGGCTGGAGCTGTCTCGGGGCAGTCGTACCGTGGCCCGGCAGCCATGCCCGGCAACCGACTGCAATTCCAGTTCGCCTCCCAGCGAGACAGCCGCCCGCCGGGCCAGAAACAGCCCCAGGCCCAGTCCCTCGCCGGGCGGGCGGGTGGTGAAGAAGGGATCGCAGGCCCTTTCCAGCACGGCCGCATCCATGCCCGGCCCGTCGTCGATGATGCCGATGGTGAAGTGACCGTCGTCTCCGGCCAGTTCCAGCGTGACATTGCCTCCCGGGCCGGCCGCCCGGCGGGCGTTGTCTAGCAACCTGTGGATGATTCGCTGGATCAATTGCGGGTCGCTGGTGACCTGTAAGCGCCGGGGACGGTTGCCCGGCACTTCCGCCAGGTTGCCTTGCCGCTGCAACCAGGACACCAGTTCCAGCGGCACCGGGTGGGGCTGGTGTTCGAGTTCGCGTAGCAGCTCGACGATCCCGGCCACCCGTTCCAGCGCGGCGTTGCTCTCCCGCATGGTCTGCTCGATCTCGCCGGCCAGGGAGGGATCCGGCTTGCCGGACAGGTCGCGGACCATGCCCGCGACCGAGGACAGGTTGGAAATGACCACGGACAGGGGATTGTTGAGTTCGTGAGCCAGCCCGGCGGCGAACAGCGACAACGAAGAGGCGCGGCGGTGCTCCTCGAGCCGCGCGCGGTTCTGCTCCAGATCCCGGTAGGCCTGCTGCAGCCGGGCGTGTATCCGGCGCATCTGCTGTTGCAACTCGGCCCGGCCGGTGACGTCGGCCAGGCGCAGCAAGAGCAGTCGCCCGCCTTGCTCCTTTATGGGAATCACCTCCACCGAGCAGATGCGCACCCCGCCGTCGGCGGATGCCAGGGCCACCTCTTCCCAGGTGCCTGCATCCTGCAACTGCAACGGCCCCAGCACCGCCAGGTGCGGGGGGCAGGATGACGGGCGCAGGCGGGCCAGGGGCTGTCCGCGCAGCTTCTCCGGGGGGAACCCCAGCAGCCGGTTCAGCGGGCCCCCCACGTCCAGTATGCGTGCTGATTCCGGGTCGACGAGCAGGTGGACACCACGGCCTTGTTCCAGCAGAGCCCGGTAGACGGCCGTGGCGGCGATGTCGAAGTCGCTCATGGCATACACCCCCTTCCGTCAACCCCAGGCCGGAGTGTCCTCGGCAAGACGGATATCCAGCGACAAGACGAACTGCTCGTCGGGCTCACCAGGTAATCCCAGTACCACGGCTGGTTTTGTACGCGGAGCAAACTCCACCCCCGGCAGCGAACTCCTGTCGAGCTGGCGCAACCAGTTGTCGGCCACGCAGACCACCTGTTGCAGTTGCCGGTCGGCCACGGCCGGCTCCGTGCCTTCACCGTCCAGGCCCGGATGATGATTGGCGATGGCACCAAGCAGCGCCCGTGGATATTTCCACTTGCCGGCCAGCAGGCGACCGGCCTCGAGGTGGTCGATTCCAAAGAGCTGCCGCTCGGCCAACAGTCTATCCGGTTCTTGCTCGGCACGCTCCGGCCAATTGTGCGCCTGCTCGGGTTCTAGCACATATAGTGCCAGGCGACCGATGTCGTGCAGCAAGCCGGCGGCGAAGAAACGCTGTGGCAGTGGTAGTTTCAGACGCTCGGCCAACAACTGGGAGGCGCAGGCCACCTGCAGGGAATGCTCCATCAGTTGCTCGGGGGGTGGGGGACCCTGGCTGCCCAGGATCTGCAGCGACTGCAGGCACAAGGCGATGTGGTGAATGGTGGAGAAGCCCAGCAGGCATACGGCCCGCTCCAAGTTGTCCACGCCGCTGGAGACGGCGCAGTATGCCGAGTTGGCCAGCCGCATCACCCGGGCGGCCAGGGCGGCGTCCTGTTCGATCACCTGGGCCAGTTGCAGGGGAGTGGAGGCGGGGTCTTCTATTATTTCACCCAGGCGCATGGTGTTGCGTGGCAGCGGAGGCAGGTCGTCGAGCCGGGAAAGTACCCGCTGTGCTGCCGGCTTGGCCAATGCCGTTCAACCTTCCTCGACCAGGGCCGGCAGCATGACGGTGAACACGGCACCTTGTCCAGGTTCGCTGGACACTTCTATGCGCCCGCCGTGGCGTTCGATGATGTCGCGGGAGATGGCCAGGCCCAGGCCGGTACCCTGGCCGGCTTCCTTGGTGGTGAACAGGGGTTCGAAGATCCGCTCCAACAGGTGCTCCGGTATTCCCGGGCCGGTGTCGCCGATGCTCACCTTGACCCAGTCGTCTTCGATGAATGTCCTGAGAGTGAGGATCCCGGATCCGTTCATGGCCTGGGCGGCGTTTACCATCAGGTTCATCAGGACCTGACCCACCTCGGCCGGGTTGCCGAGCACGTCGGGTACCGGCTGGTGTTCCTGCTGCAGCTTGATGCCCGACTTGTACTTGTACATCACCATGGTAAGGCTGGATTCCAGGCAGTTGCGTACCTGGAAGCGCTTGCGATCCTGGCTGCCGTTGCGGGCGAAAGTGCGCAGGTTGGCGGCGATGGTGATGATGCGTTCCACACCTTCCCGGGTTTCGGCGCTGATCTCCACCAGATCTTCCAGCGCCTGGTCCAGGTCGAACTCCTTTTTGACGGCCGCCCATTTCCTGGCCGCGCCTTCGTTCTGGTCACCGGCGAGGATATTTTCCAGCTTGTCCAGGGCGGCGCGGATGTCCTCGAGGTAGCCCTCCAGCGCCCCTACGTTGGAGCGCACGTAACCGGCCGGGTTGCTGATTTCGTGGGCCACGCCCGAGGCCAGCAGGCCCACCGCGGCCATCTTCTCCATGGTGATCAACTGGCCGTGCTTGACATCCTCCTGGTTACGCTGCCGGCGCACCTGCTCGACCAGTACGTAACGCTCCACGGCATCGACCAGGCGCTCGGCGCAGAACTCGAACCAGTTGAGTTCTTCCTGTACCAGGCGGCTGAAGAAGCAACGCAAGCGCCACAATCCGTTGTTGTCCCGCCACAGGGGGGCCTCGACCCGCCAGATGGGACCGCTGCGCTTGATGCGTGACTCATGTCCCTCGGGGCGGATCTGCTCCGCCAGCGGCAGGTCCGATTCGAAGAAGACACTGACGGGAGTTGCCAGGGCCAGGCGCTGTGGATTGTCGTCATCGCCCAGCAGCACCTCGGCGCTGCGTACTTGATCCAACCCGGTGATGAACTCCAGGGCGGCTTCGAATACTTCCCGGGGATTGCCGGCCTGGCGCATGCGCCGCTCCAGTACCAGTCCACGGTCGAAACGCACCATGTTGTCCCGCAGCTTGTGACGCATCTGGCGCAGTTCCAGGGCCCGCCGCACGGTTATTTCCAGCTCATCACGCCAGGGCTTGGCCACCTTGAAGATACCGGCTTCGTTGAGCGCAGCCTCGCGGGCCGCCTG
>QMME01000157.1 GCA_003647095.1 Deltaproteobacteria bacterium | reverse complement strand
GTACGCTTCGAGGCCCGGGTGGTAGCGGCCAGCAAGAAAGACCTGTGGCAGGAGGTCCAGGAGAATCGTTTTCGCCAGGACCTGTATTTTCGCATCTCGGTGGTGACCATCAAGCTGCCCTCGCTGCGGGAGCGGCGCGAGGATATCGGCCTGCTGGTGGACACTTTTTCCGCCGGACGCTGTCCTCCTTTCCAGCAGTGGTCGCCCGAGGCCCAGGCACGCTGGCTGGATCACGCCTGGCCCGGCAACGTGCGCGAGCTGCGCAATGCCGTGGAACGGGCCCTGGCCCTGGGAGGTCCGGAGCAGATGGGACCACCGGGCGTGGGCGAAGTGTCTGCCACGCTGGAACGGGGAGCGGGGCTGCTGCCGGAGTACCAGTTGCCCTACAAGGAGGCCAAGGAACGCCTGCTCGACGAGTTCGAGCGCGAATACCTGCGCCGCCTGCTGGCACGCGCACCGGGAGGAGTGGCCGGGGCCGCCCGCAAGGCGGGCATCGATCGCAAGCACTTGTACAAGTTACTGGAGAAACACGGCCTGGGTCGGACCGAGGTGAAGAAAAAGCGAGGTTGACAACCCCGCAAGGCTGGCGAAGAATGGTGGCCAGGGTACGAGACAAGGAGGCGGGCATGCGTGACCTGATGGGAAAGGTTGTCTGGCTGGCAGGTATATTGCTGCTGAGCAGCAGTTGTGGTGGTGGCGGTGCCGAGATCAGCATCGGCTTGAACTTGCGGGATCTGTGCCAGCGCACCATCTCGGGTGAGAGTGAACAGCGCTGCGTGGATGACTCCGTATGTGCCGGCGGCTACTGCTGGCGGCCGGCGGCTACCAGTTGCAGTGGCGACGATGACTGTTCCGGGGACGACAACCTCTGCGTCAACGGGCATTGCGAGCAGGCCTGCGAGGCGGATGCCAACTGTCCCGAGGGGTTCCTGTGCACCAACGGCAAGTGCCAGAAGCGCGGTTACTGTCGCCTGTGCCAGACCGACGGCAACTGCCAGGCCGGCCAAAATTGCGACCACGGCTGGTGCCACGACGTTTGCAGCGCGGACGCCGATTGCGCCAACGGCATGCGTTGTGCCGGGGGCGTGTGCCGGCGGCCGCATATCGACGGCACCGACTTCAACTTCTGCAACACCGGCTCCTCGGACCTGGAAGTCTACCTGGACCAGACCGTGCTCTACGGCAATGACGACGCCTGCGCCTTCGCCCGTTTCACCTGGATGCCGGGCGACCAGTCCACCGTGGTGTTACCTCCCGACGACTGCGGGCTGAACCTGCGGGTGGAGTTCGTACCCCCGGACCAGGGAGAGTACTACGCCTTTCTGGAAATTCACTCCAATGCCGGCAACGTCAATCCCCTGCCCATTCTCCTGCACGGCCAGGCGGTGGAGGCCGCCTGTGACGGCGATCTCGACGGCGAGTGCCAACCTCCCTGTTCCTCGTCGGAGGAGGATTTCAGCACCCTCTTGACCCAGAAACCCCAGCCTAGCTGCCAGTAGGAAAACCACCGCCGGGATGCGGATTCCGATCCGGACAAAAACTGCCGACGCCTAACTCACTGCCAGGGCGGGAAATGCCGGCACTAGTCGGGATTGATCTCCTGCAGTTGGCAGGAGAAGTTGAAGGTGGCCAGGTAGCCATTGACGAAGTGGAAGTTGCACTGGCCGGAGAAATCGCCGGGAGCGTCGCCGCCGTTGTCCAGGTGGCACTCGGTTCCGTCGAACTCGGGCCACTGCTCGGCGGTGCCGGGACGTGACAGCTGCACCCGGTTGAGCAGTTCATCTCCCTCGAACCTGGCCCCGGCGACCTGCTGCAAGCCGGTGGTGTCGAAAAACAGCCGTGCCGTCCAGTTCTGCCCCCCACCCTCCAGTTCGGTTACGTAGTGGACCACGATACCCGAGCCGGGGTAGAGGTCGCACTTGATGGCGTTGTAGGAGCAGTCGATGATATCGCACTGGGAGCCGCATATCCCGCCGCACTCGGAGCCGCAGCCCGGCAGCGCCGGTAACGACAGCAGTGACACCAGCAATGCCGCCAAGAACAGTTTCTTCATCTGCCAGTTCCTCCTGGTCGGAAAGTTCATTCCCAGTGGCCGGCCCGGAACATCAGGTTGAGCTGGGTCTGGCCCTGGGTGTTGTCATACCAGGCGTAGAGAAAGGCTACTCCCACCCGGCCGTCCGGCAACAAGGCCGCCTTGGCCTGCATGCCGTCGAAGGCATTGGAATCCTGGGAAACGACGCTCTTCTTCCACTTGGCCTGCACGGTCAACTCGTCCGGATAACTGCCGGTGAAGTATGCATAGTAGAGGCCGTCTTCGTTGCGATTGCACTTGAGCTCGTTGGGGTTGTACTCCGAACAACGATAATAGGCCACCGCCGGCATGCCGCTCTGGGGGTCGATCACCAGGCTGGGATACATGCCTACCGAACCGTTGGCGTCGATGAGGCCCTTGGTCCAGTCGATACCGTCGCTGGAGTAGGCGATCATCAGGTTCTTTTCGTCCACGTCGAAGTAAGCCACCAGATAGCGGCCGTCAGGGGCGACTGCCAGCGACAGGGAGTTTTCCGGAAGGCTGTTGGCAAAACTGTCGATCACCGCCGAGCAGCGTCCGGAGCCCTCCGACTCGGTGCCCACGCATCGCAGCGGCGCCTGGCAGTTGTCGTCGGTCAAGCAGAGGCAATCTCCGGAGCCGCAGGTCTGTCCCAGCTCGCAGTCGTCGGCGGTGGTGCAGTCGGCCGGTTGGGTCCACTCGGCCCAGGGACGCTTGGCGAAATGCAGGGTGCCGTACTCGCCGTTATAGTAGATCACCGCCGGCTGGTCGTCGGGACCGAAGGCCAGAGAGGGGAAGTCTCCGGCGCCGCGGGCCAGGTCGATCCACTCGTGGCTCCAGGAGCCGGGATGACCGTAGGCGTACTCGAGATCCGAGGAATCGTCGGCTTCCTTGGTGTAGCCGTTGTGGATGTCGCGGTAGACCAGGCCGATGGTGCCATCGGGAGCGCGGGCCAGGGTGGTCCACAGGCCGACGACGTCGCCGAAATCGCAGATGGCCTGCATCTTGGGACAGTCGCCGCCGGCGGCGGCCTCGTTTGATACCGCCACGGCGATGTCTTCCGTCCAGGAGCCGGCCCCGGTACGCCGGGCCACGATGGCGTCGGTGCCGCCGCATACCTGCAGGCCGCCGAAGGGAGTGCCGCCCAGGTAGCCCACCAGAGGGGTGGAGCCATCGAAGACCAGGGAGATACCGGTGATCATCACCGTGGAGACGGTGGCCACGTCCTCGTGCTGCCAGCTGTCGAGCCCGCTCGACCAGGCATAACGCACCCGATCCTGGATGACGTCGGTAGGTGGTCCGCCCAGAATGGGTTCTGTGCACTGGCCCACTTCGTCGATCTTCTTGAAGTAGGCGATGGCGAAGTTCTCACCATCGGGCATGGCCGCCAGGGAAAGCTGGGCCCCGGCCTGCTCGGCGTCGACCGTCACCCGCTGTGACCATACCAGTTGTTTGACCTGGGCCTGGTCGCCGTTGTCGCCGCCGCCGTCGGCATCGCTGACGTCGTTGCCGTCCGGTACGTTGTTGTTGGAGCTGGAGCAGGCCAACCCCGTCACCAGCAGCAGTACGGCCAGCCACCAGGCCCATGGACAGTTGCCCCCTTGACGGCGTTTCATGATCCACCTCCTCGCTTGCGGTCATTCTAGCCCCGCCGACCCGACGACGTCAAACCGGTTGGCGGGGCTCGAAGAGAACGGCCTGGCAGCGAGGGGCGTAGACGTACTGCAACACCCGGCCCGGGCGCAGCTCGTCCAGGGTGCCGGGCTCGATGACGAAGCCGCCGCCCAGGGTCTTGCTGCCCCACTGCAGACGGCGTACCCGCATCTCCGCCCGCATCATGCGCCCGTCCATGAGGGGATAGGAAAAGAAGGTACAGTCGCTCGGTCGCTTGCCGGTGGGAATGACCTCTCCCGTGAATGCGTACCGCACCCGGCCGGATTGCGGATCGCTTACCCGGCAGCTGCGCTGCTGCCCGTCCTCGGTAAACTCTATGCCGGCCAGCCACTTGGGAAAGTTGAGGAAGTCCACCCCCCCGGCCACGGCGATCTCGGTGGTGACGGGCAGATCCTGCACGAAGGCATGGTAGCGCTCCCGGGCCGCCGCCCGCCCGGCCAGCCACAGGCCTGGTCCCCGCCGCCGCGGCGGGCGCACGGCCACGGCGATGGATACCTCGTGGTAAGGGCCGATGTCGCTGTCGCGGTACTCGAAGCAGTTGATGCCCAGCAGCGCCCGGCCCGGGGCGATGGTCAGGACCCGGTAACCGGGAAGGTCCGGCAGCAAGGCCGCGGCGGCCCGCCGCTCGACGGTGACCACCGCCATCATCATGGCCAGGTCGCGGAAGAACAGCGGTGCCCGGGCGGGAGTGCCCCTGATGGAGATGGGGCGCTGCTCGATGCCGGCGAACAGGTCGTTCATTCCAGCAGGCCTTTCTTCTTCATCCTGGAAAACACCAGCTGGTTTATCCGGGAGGCCAGGCCCGGAAAGAAGCAGCGCAGGGCGACGAGCGGCCGTGCCCACAGGCCGATGACCACCCGGGCGCGGTTGTGCTCTATGGCACGGACGATCTTTTTGGCCACCCGTTCTGGCGAGGTACCCAGGCGCTGCACCAGCCCGTTGAGTTCCTCCACCCGGCCGGTGTCTTCGTCCCGCCCGCGGCTGCTGTTCCTGACGATGTCGGTCTTGACGAAGGCCGGGCAGACCACGCTCACGCCGATACCATCGCCGGCCAGCTCGGCGCGCAGGGCCTCGGAAAAGCCCACCAGGCCGAACTTGGAGGTGGCGTAGGCGCACAACCCGGCCGGGGCGGCCAGGCCGGCTCCGGAGGCCACGTTGACGATGTGGGCCCGCCCGCGCCCACGCAGCAACGGCAGCAGCATCCTGGTAAGTCGCAGCGGCGCCAGCAGGTTGACCTCCAGGTGGGTGTCGATGTCGGCCGGTGCCATTTCCGCGAAGGCTCCCACCAGTACCATGCCGGCGTTGTTGATGAGGACATCGAGGCCCTGCGGCTGCAGCTTGTCCACCAGGGCGACCAGTTCCGTGCCGACCGTCAGGTCCACGACGAATAGTTCGCAGTCCGCGGCGGAACCGGGAAACTCCTCGCCCAGGCGCTGCCGCAGCTTCTGCAACCGCTGCTCGTCGCGGTCGACGAGAACCAGGCGGGCACCCCGGACCAGCAGGTGCCGGGCCAGTGCCGAGCCGATACCGCCGGCGGCCCCGGTGATGAGCACGCGCTTGCCGGCCAGTGTTCGCAGTCGCTTCATGAAGAACTCACAACTCCACGCCCAGCTGCCGGGCCACCGCCACCGCCGAGCTCACCGCGTCTTCGTGCAGGCCGTGGCCGAAGTAGCTACCGCAGTAATAGGAATTGAGGTTGCCGTTGAGGGTGGGCAGCTGCTCGATGGTAGGAACCGAGGCGAAGTCGAAGATGGGCGTGCGCAGCACCGTCTCGAACTCGACCAGTTCGGGAGCCACCTCGAAGTTGGGGTGCTGGGAACTGATCAGCCGGCACCGGCGCGACACCCCCGGCTCGTGCCACAGCGCGCCGTTTACCGAGGTGTCGAAGCGGCCCTGGCGATCGGTATAGAGAAAGGTATAGGCCTGCATCAACGCGCGCCGGGGAAAGCTGGAATGATCGGCGTGCAGCAGCATGCGCCCGTCCTTGTAGCGCCAGGGGCCCAGCAGGCGCTGTTCTTCTGCATTGGGCCGTGCCAGCAGCGCCAGGGCCTGGTCGGCATGGCAGGCGAAGATCACCTTGTCGAAGCTGGCGCGGGAGCCGTCGGCGAACAGCAGCGACACCTGCTGGGGAGAACGCTCGACGGTACGGATGTCGGCGGACAGCACGATGTTGTCCCGGAAGGGAGCCGCCAGGGCATCGATGTATGACCTGGTCTTGTTGGCCACGGCCCGTACCGAGTAGACGGCCTTGGGAGAGATGACGTCATGGTGTACCTTGAGCTTGTGGAAGAAGAACTCGGCCGGGGAGTCGAGCACTTCACTGGCGCTCATGGATGACAGCAGGCACAGGGAACAGATGAAGATGATGCGGGCCTCGTCCGACAACTCGGGAATCCGCTCCAGGGCCTGTGCCAGGGTCTGGTCCGTGAAGGCGCCCTGGTCGAGCAGGCGGTACGATTTCTTCACGCCGCGGAACAGCCGCCGGATCTGTCGCAACAGCGAGGGCTTCAGCAGCCGGAAGCGCTGGGCGGCCAGCCCGCGCAGGCCGGGGGTAAGGTAGATGCCGGTGCCGCGGTCCAGGTCGTGGAAGCTCATGTAGGAGCTGAGACAGAGCCGGGTCTTTATTCCCAGGTGCTTGAGCAGTTTGTAGAAGGTGGGGTAGCCGGCCTTGCCGAAGGCAGCCACGGCGATGTCCACCTCCTCGCCGTCCCGGGTACGGTAGGTGTAGGCATTGCCGCCGATGCGATCGGTCTTTTCGAACAGCTGCACCTGGTACTGGCGACAGAGCAGGTGGGCGGCCGTGAGGCCGGCCACTCCTCCACCGATGACGGCGATCTTTCCTTTCATTGTTTCTCCCGCAGCCGCCTGGAGGTTGCGGCCGTGCTGGTTGCCGGTTTCGCAACCAGTGCTAGCACAGGGGTCGAGATCTGGCAAGCCGCATGCCCGGGTATTTGACAGGTCAACGCGGGCGGGGCATCATGCAAAAACAGAGCGACAGCGGGAGAGGAGAGAGTGGCCAGCACCAGCAAATTCGCCGGAAAAGCCACCCTGCTGGTCGATCAGCAGGGTCCCGAACCCACCATGCAGTACAACAAGTTCAAGCTGGTGGTCATGGAAGGGCCCGAGGCCGGCAAGGAATACGTGCTCGACAAGGAACGGGTGAGCATCGGTTCCCAGGCCGACAACGACGTGGTTATTCCCCACGAGACCGTCTCCCGGCACCACTGCGAGATCCTGGTGGACGAGCGGGGCCACCGCATCCGTGACCTGGTTTCCACCAACGGCACCGATGTCGAAGGTTGTCGCATCGTCGAGGGGTTCCTGCATCCCGGTGCCCGCATCGGCATCGGCGAGGTGGTGCTGCTGTTTCACCTGCTGCAGGAAAAGGTGGAGGTGCCGCTGAGTCCCTACAACTCCTTCGGACAGATGCTGGGGCGCTCCCTGCGCATGCGCGCGCTGTTCCATCTGGCCGAACGTGTCTCCAGCCGTGACACCACGGTGCTGATCAGTGGCGAGACGGGCACCGGCAAGGGCCTGCTGGCGGAAGAGATTCACCTGCACAGTCCGCGGCACGACAAGTCCCTGGTGGTGGTCGACTGCTCCACCATTCCCACCCATCTGATGGAGAGCGAGCTGTTTGGTCACGTCAAGGGGGCCTTCACCGGCGCGGTGGCCACCCGCGAGGGAGCCTTCCAGCAGGCCCACGGCGGTACCATTTTCTTCGACGAAATCGGCGAACTGCCGCCTCCCTTGCAACCCAAGTTGCTGCGGGTGCTGGAGAAGCGGGAGGTGAAACCGGTGGGGCAAACCAGCACGGTGCCGGTGGACGTGCGTATCATCGCCGCCACCAATCGCAATCTCAAGAGCGAGGTGGCCGCCGGTCGCTTTCGCGAGGACCTGTTCTTCCGGTTGAGCGTGTTCGAGTTCAAGTTGCCGCCGCTGCGGGAGCGCAAGGAAGACATCCCCTTGCTGGCCAAGGAATTCCTGCGGGCCATCTGCGGCGATCCCAAGCGCCGCCTGGGCAGCGATGCCATTCGTTACCTGTCCAGCCACCAGTGGCCGGGCAACGTGCGCGAGTTGCACAACGTCATCGAGCGGGCGGTACACCTGGTGGACGACCAGACCATCAACGCCCCCTCGCTGATGGCCACCTCGTTGACCGGGGTGGGCCCGGCCCCGGATTCCGGCTCCTGGGGCGGTCGCGGCAAGTACTCCTTCGTGGAGGCCCGGGAGATGGCCGAGCGCGAGTACCTGATCGATCTGCTGCGCCGGCACGATTTCAACGTCTCGGCCGCGGCCAAGACTGCCGGCATTCACCGCCAGAGCCTGCACCGGCTGCTGCGCAAGCACAAGCTGAGCGCCCGGGAACTCGAGCAGGAAGCCAGTGAAGCATGACGGTGACACCGTTAACCGCCTGAAATAGATACATGTCTTTGCCTGCGGGGGACTGCAGGCCCCACTCGAAGTGGTGTGCGGAGCCACAGTGGATCTCTGTGGTTTCACTTGCGGGTTCTACTGCCTTCCGTTGATTGTCAATTAGCATTCACTTCCAAGGCGTTATGCAGATGGTTGGTGGTTGGCATTAACATTGCACTCTTCCGGGTTCGGATAGGGAAAGGAGGCCCATCATGAAGACCAGAGTGATTCTCGCAGTGATGTCCGCTTGTATCCTTGTTCTTGGAGGGGTGGCATTCGCCCAGGAACCCGGGGAGTGTACCTCGGGACTGTGCGGCACCCCGGACGAGTCGGGAGGCTCGCCCTGTGTCGACGGGGTGTGCGCCGGCT
>QMME01000156.1 GCA_003647095.1 Deltaproteobacteria bacterium | reverse complement strand
CTTGGCCTTGTGCACGGTCATGAGCTGCACGGCCTCTGAGGGAGCATCCCCGGCGCACTCCAGGCAATCACCGGCGGCATCGAGAAACTGCAGCAGAAAGCCCAGGCGCTTCAGCAGGTCGGGGCTGCGCAGTTCCTCTTCCGCGGCAGCGATGATGCTGGAGAGAGCCCCCAGTTCCGGCAGCAACTCGGGGTGCTCGAGCGCGCCGCAATCGGCAATGATGGAATAGAACAGGTCCAGCAGGGAACCGTACTTGTCGCTGCGGATGTTGCCGTGCCACTTCCCAACCTCGGCCACCATCTTCTCGCGATCCCGCCAGCCCATCAGCTCGAACAGGATCCTGAAGTTCCTCTTTCGGGGGGTTATCTGGGATGGTTCGCCCTTTATCAGTTTCAGCACCGCCAGCAGCGACTTGAACAGCGGTTTTCTCGACAGGTGGCGTTCTCCGACGACGAGCGTTGGAATTCCTCGTCTTGCCAGGGCCTCGCGGTAAGCAACGACGCGCCGGTTCATTGCCCTGAAGAGCAGGGCGGCGTCGTTCCAGGTGCGCAGCCAGCCGGACTCCTTCAGTTCTGCCAGAACAGCGGCCACCTGCTCGGGCAGTTGTTCTTCCGGCGCCTCCAGGAGCCAGGGTGGTTCGCCCTCGGGATTGTCGGTGTGGAGTTGCTTGTCACGCCTTACCCGGTTCCGGGAAATGAGCTGCTGGCCGGCCTCGAGCAGTGCCCTGGTGGAGCGGTGGTGTTTGCGCAGGAAGCGTTCCCGGGCACCGGGGTGCCTTTCGGGAAACTCGGTGGCGTTCCTGACGTCGGCGCCACGAAAGGCGTATATGGACTGGTCGTCGTCGGCCACCGCGAACAGGTGGCCGCCGTCTCCGGCGATCTTGGCGAATATGCGGTCCTGGATGGGATTCGTGTCCTGGTACTCGTCGACCAGAAGGTAGCGCCATTTCCGGCGCACCTTGGCCAGGACATGGGGATCGTCGAGCAGCGCCTCGCTGTAGGCCAGCACCATGGAGTTGTCCAGGCAGCCCGCCCCCTGAATCGACTTCCAGTAGCGTGGATAAAGGGCCACGATGCGCTCCAGCACCGAGGTAGCGGTTCCGTGTATCACTTGCAGGTAGCGGTGCCGCAGCGCGGGGTCCTGTCCGCTGATCACCTCCTCGGAGACGAAATCGAAGATCTCCCCCACCTCGGCGTAGAAGTGGAACAGGTCCTTGCTGAACTTCTTTTCCTTCTTCCATTCGTCGTACACGGGCTTAAGTTGCAGCTCGCCGATTCCCCGGCGGAACAGAAACAGCATCCGCTGGGCGTCGTCGATGGGCGAGAAGGTGCCCTTCAAAAAGAGCAGGTGATGGTGGAACTCGGAGATGAGGCCGTAGCAGAAGGAGTGGATGGTCGAGATGACCAGGCGCTGCACCAGGTCGTCCGGGTTGGGCAGGGAGTACTCTTGGCAGATGCGCCGGCGCACCCGCACGCGCAGCTCGTCGGCTGCCTTGTTGGTAAAGGTGGTGACCACCACCTGTTCCGGGGGGACCCGTTCCTCCAGCAGCAGCCGGCACAGTTCGTCTTCGATATGCCGGGTCTTGCCGGTGCCGGGCCCGGCGAAGACGATGGTGCGGCTGCCTGGACCGTGCCCGTAGGTTTCGTTGCCGGTATGGGGATCGTCGTCGTCGCAGTCTCCAGCGACGTAGTCGGCATCGAGCAGCAGGGCGAGGTGTTCCCTGACCTCCGGGGCGAGATCTTCATCGCCCAGCTTGATGATGGCAGCCGTGCTAAGCAACTCGTCGTTCAGACCGTGAGCGGCGAGCAAATCGTCGCCGAGGCGCCGGCGCCAGTGGTCGCCGGCAAGCGCCGCCAGGTAGATGTCTTCCCGGAATCCAGAGAGCCCGTAGATCAGCTCGGGCACCAGGTCGAGCGGGCTCATCAGGTACTTCAGCACTCTCCGGGCTATCCGGCGCTCCGCCGCGGGCAGGTGGGGATCATTGTAGAGTGACAGCAGCGCAGTGAACAATTCCGGCAGCCGGCGAATCGCCGGCCACCAGTCATCGCCGGCAACGTCGACCAGGGTGGGCCACAGTTCGATCTCGCCCTCCATCTTCCGGCGGAAACCGGCGGCCATCGAGTTTATGAAGTCGCTCATCACAGACTCCCGGTACTCGGCAGATAACTGAAGATGGTTGTTTCCATTATGATATTACCCTGTCAGGATGACGGCAACAGCAGCAGGCAGGCCGGGAACCCCCACGCCGTCGAGGAGTTGAGCGCAATCGACGCCCGGCATACCGGGCACGGCCTTCGGCCTCCTCGGTTACGGGACCTGGCCCGTCCGATTTTTTCGCCCAGCGATGTACCTGCTGCCTGCTTGCTCAAGTCCTGCCCGGGTACACCTATTTTTCTCCTTACTTCTCCAGGTACTTGGCCTGGTTCGCTTCTTCCTCCCCCCTCCCCGGCCGTCCGGGGTTTGGCACTCGTCCTCTACTTTCTTAGAGACACGAACCGGGGGTTTATGGCCGGGGGAGGCGGGCTTTTTTCGCGGTAGACGCTGCGCACGCTGTAGCCCGGGCGCGCGGCCCGCTCGGCCGCGCTCAGGCCCTCCCGGCTGGAAAGCAGCATCTGCAGGATCTTCCACTGCCTGGCCAGCCTCTCGCCCCGCACCGGCTTCCTCCCTGCTTCCTATCCGTTCCGGCCCGGGCAACCACGGGCCGGTCAGCACTGCCGCCCGCAACCGCCCCAGCCTAGCACCCACGCCTGTCACCCGCGGTCACGGGTGCCGCCCTCCAGGTGCCCGAAAAACGAAACCATTACGACCCTGCCGGTTCCGTTTTCACCTTGCCGATTGCCGCCATGGTAGGCCGCGGCCCGGCCCGGCGTCAACACCGCCCGCCCCGCTTTTCCCCCGACTGTTTCCCTGGCACCTTGGCCGGACCCGGCCGGAGAAAACCGGCGATTGCACGCCGGCAGGCCTCCTGCTATCCTCGCCACATCCAGTAACCAGAGCGGACAAGAAGGGAGCAAGCCATGAAAAGCGCCCGCACCACACTGGTGATCCTGCTGTCGCTGGCCGGCGGCAGCGCCGCCGCCCGGGCCGGAGAGCGGACACCGCCCCCCTGCCACTGGAACGTGACCGTCATTCCGGCCGCCGCCGCCAAGAGCAGCAATTCCCTCATGGCGGCGCTGAAGCTGACAGGGATCCTGCTGCAAGACGGCTGGGACGTGGCCGAAAGCGGCGGTTTTCCGCAGGCCGGGCCGTCCGGCGCCCAAGACGAGGAATCGGCCGCCCTGGCCATGGCCGGCGTGGACGTGATCGTCTCCTTCGCGGTCAAGACCACCGTGGCGCCGGACGACGGCGGCCTGTCGGTGGCCCTGCAAATCAAGGCCTACAACCCCCGCACCGGAGAGACGCTGGCCGACGTCACCGGCACCAGCCCCCGGCGCGCCCGGGGCCCGGGAGCCGAGAACAGGGCCGTCGACGACGCGGCGGCCCGGGCCGGCACCAGGCTGCGCGACGCCCTGCGGGCCGCCTGCCAGGTGACCCGAAAACAGGGAGCCCTCTACCGGCTGATCTTCAGAAACCCCCCGGCCGGCGCCGACATCAAGATCGACCGGTTGCTGAGAAAGATCTGCCGGAAAACCTCGATGAGAAAGTCGACCAGGAGCCAGGTGGTCTTCAATTGCCGGTCCCGGGAGGAAAGCATCGAGCTGCGCGTCATCCTCGACAAGGAGCTGCAGGCCGCCTTTCCCGGGCGGAAGTACGAGTGGCGCGCGGTCCTGCGGAACATGCTGGCGGCGACGTTCCTGCCTCGCGGCCGGTGACGGGCGCGGGCCCCATCTTTTCCCCCGACTATTTCCCCGGCACCTGGCTTCGGTACCCCAGGGCACCCCAACTATTCCCCTGGCACCTTGGCTGGCCTTGGTTTCCTGCGGAGGCGGAACGGGCGGGTGGCCGCCCGTCGCAGCGACGTGGGGAGGAAGCCGGTGCAGCTAGGAGGCTTCGCACTCGTCGGCGCTGGAGGTGACGATGACGGCCTTGCAGGGAGCGCTCCGGGTAGTGGAAGCGCCGGCGGGGGCGGCGGTGCCGGTGGCGGGAGCCTTGCCGACGCGGACGGGCTCTCCCCGTTCCAGGAGATCGCGCAGGGCCTTGCCGGGCCAGGTGCGCATCTCGGCGCTCAGCTCGGCCCGCCAGGCGGGAACTATGCTCCTTTCCACCAGCTCGCCCAGCTCGTCGAGGCTCACGAAGGTGGTCGCGTCGTCGCGGCGCTCGCCGCCGGCCAGGGCGGCCGTCGCCGGCAGGGCAACTGCTACCAACAGGGCCGCGATCAGGGTCATCGACTTTTTCATGGCATTGCCTCCCAGGCAAGGGTCCGGCTTCGTTATCGTCCATCCTGCCCCGGGCCGGTAACCGCAGCGTCTGCGTCCGGTCACGGTTCGGTCATGGTTTTTCGGGGCTCGGGCTCTCATCTCGCCCTCTACGACCGCCCGCGGGCCCAAGGGGTTGCCCGGGAGGAAAATTTTTCCGCCTTTGCCCCCCACCGGGCCAGCTGCTATTCTTGTCACCTCCACCATCAGCCCTGCGCGATGAAGGGAGATGGCCATGAAAAGCACCCGCGGAGTACTCGTGGTCCCGCCGCTGCTGGCGTTGCTGGCGGCCGGGACGGTGTCGGCCCAGACGGTCACGGTGCAGCTCGACGACAACGTCGTGGCCCCCCGGGCGCTGGTGGGCATCGGGGTCAACGGCGGCGGCTCCTGGTACAACTTCGTCGGCGCCATCCTGGTCGACGACCCTTCCTTCGAGGGTCCCGAAGACGACAACGGCTTCGCCCGCAACGGCTGGCCCTGGTACGCCTCCGGGCAGGCCGGCGCCGCGGTGGAGACCGCCGGCTGTCCCACCGGCAACCAGTGCCAGCGCATCGACGTGGCCGCGGCCCCGGCGTCGCTCAACCAGGGCCGCGCCGACCTGTCCCAGGCGCCGCTGGTGATGACCGCCCGGCCGGGACACACCTACCGCATCAAGCTGCGCATCCGCGCCAGCAGCGAAGGCGCCCGCGTCAAGCTGGGCCTGCTCGACGAGGGCTGGTCGGGCCGCTACGGCGGCGAGATCACCGTGGGCACCTCCTGGCAGGTGGTGGAGTCGACGTACCAGCCCGGCGAGCAGTTTCTGCTGCGCGGGGTGAGCGTCCGCTTCGAAGACGCCGCCAGCTACTGGCTGGACGATCTCGTGGCCTGGGACGAGGACGACATCGACCCGGACACCGGGCTGTCGGCGACGTTCGTGGCCCGGCTGGAGGAACTGCAGCCGGCCACCCTGCGCCTGGGCGGGCTGGGGGTGAACGGCATTCCCCTGGAAAGCTACCTGCGCCGGCCCTGGGACCTCGACTACGGCCCGCCCGGCCTGCAGCCGGACCTGGATCTCAACACCTTCCTGCGCCTGTGCCGGCGGGTGGGCGCCCAGCCCTTCATCACCGTGCCCCCGGCGTTTTCCGATGACAGCCACTGGCAGGTGGGCGATCTCACCTACCAGGTGCTCGACTCCGTCTACCAGGATCACGGCAACCTGGTCGACTACCTGGGCGGCGACGCCGGCACCGAGTACGGGGCGCGCCGCGAGGCCGACGGCTTTGCGCGCTGGGACACCCAGTTCGAGCGCATCTACCTGGAGCTGGGCAACGAGCTCTGGGGCACCCCCGACGACACCTGGGACATGGACATCGACGGCACGGAAGACCTCGAGCAGCAGATGAACAACTTCGTCACCTACAACCTGCGGCGCATGACCGAGATGAAGTCCCGGCCCGGCTGGCGGGCCAACATGCGGGTGGGCTTCTGCGGCCGCAGCCCCGACACCTGGATGGGCGGCTGGCCCGGCTCCTACGACGGCACCGTGGTGCCGGCCATCGGCCACCTGACCGACTTTTCCACCATCGACATGTACTACGGCAGCGGCGCCAGCTCCGACGGCGACGCCGCCATCTACGCCGCCCTGTTCGCCACCGCCGAGTGGCACCGGCGCCGGATCACCGACATGCGCCAGGCCTTCCGCCAGGCCAGCGGCGGCCGGGACATCGCCACCGCCGTCTACGAGGGCAACGCCACCTGGGGCGGCTACGAACCCGACCTGCACGACCCCTCGCCGCTGTACTTCAAGGAGGTGAGCCTGGGCGCGGCGCTGTCGCTGGTGGACAACTACGCCGCCGCCAACGCCGCCGGGGTGGAGAACATCAACCACTTCCACTACGGCGGCAACGTCTGGGGCGCCACCGGCCCCTACCCCGCGGTGCCGCGCAAGCCGGCGTTTTTCGCCCTGCAGCTGCTCACCCGCGAGGTGCGCGGCGACATGATCGGCTGCAGCGTCACCGGCGCGGGCAGCTACGACGACGCCCTCACCGGCGAGCAGGGGGTTCCCTACCTGGCCTGCTACCCCTACCGCGACGGCGACGATTACTCGCTGCTGCTGGTGAACCGGCACCTGGCCGAGGAGCGCCGGGTGGAGATCGCCCGCCGGCTGGCGCCGCTCGAGGCGGTGTGGCTGGAAGGAGACCTCGACGCCAACAACGAGATCGCCGAGACGGTCTCCCTGCGCCGGGAGGCGCTTTCCGGGGCGGCCGGGGAGCCGGTGGCCGTCACCCTGCCGCCGCACAGCGCCGTGGTGCTCAAGCTGCGGGTACCCGGGGCGGTCGATCCCGACGGCGGCGACGGGGGCGCGGACGGCGGCGCCGATGCCTCCGATGCCGGGGCCGACCCGGGCGCCGACGGCGGACCCGATGCCGGCGATGCCGGGGCCGACGCCGGCGCCGACGGCGGCAGCGACGCCGGGCCCGATGCCGGCGGGCGCCTGTCGGGCTCCTGCGGCTGCGGCACGCACCGGCGGGCAGCGGCCGCCACCTGGCCGCCGCTGCTGGCCCTGCTGGTGGGTCTGGCCCGGTGGCGCCGGCGGCGGTAACGACTGGCAGGCCGGGGGCGTCCTGTGGCACAATGAACCCATGAGACCCCGGCCGTACTCCTGCCTGGCAGTTGCCTTCCTGCTGGCCGGGGCCCTGTCCGCCCGCGCCGATCCCGGCGCCGCCTACTACGGCGCCGATCCCCACCGGCTGTTCTGGCTGGTGCAGGTCTCCGACACCCACATCGGCACCGACTGGTACAACGAGGACGGGCGCTTCTACTGGCTGCTGCAGGAGGCGCTGCCCATCATCCAGCCGGAGCTGGTGATCAACACCGGGGACCTGGTCGACGCCTCGAAAAACGGCATCCCCGCCTCCGGCCAGGACCTGGGCGAGTGGCAGCGCTACCGGGGCATCGTCGACCAGGCCGGCGTGCCGGCCGACTACTACATCGACCTGCCCGGCAACCACGACACCTACGACGACGATCTCTCCTACTACCTGGAGTGGTCCCTCAACGGCTCCACCTACGGCCGGACCACCCGGGCGCTGCTGCTCCAGTTCGACTTCGGCTTCTACTTCCTCTACGGCTGCTCCACCCCCGGAGACTCGGCCCGGCCCTTCCTGGACCCGGCCGGCTTTTCCCAGGAGGAGCTGGAGGAGATGGGCGAGATGCTGGAGGGCAACGCCGATGCCAACCTGGTGCTGGTGTTCGGCCACCACCCCCCGGGAGATCCCGACCGCGCCGACGAGGCCCGGGCCCTGTGGCGCGGGGCCGGGGCGCAGTACTTCCACGGCCACATCCACGCCTACGAGGAGTACCTCTACGACGGCGTCCTCGCCCGCCAGGTGAACAGTCTCGGCAAGGCCAAGCACGAGAACCTGGCCCTCATCGCCGTCGACGGCGACTTCCTCACCTACGAGGTCACCGACAGCGACGATCCCTGGCCCTTCCTGGTCATCACCGCCCCCGCCGACGCCCGCCTGGAAAGCGGCGACCCCAACCCCTACGCCTACGCCGTGGCCCCGGACTGCGCCGCGGCCCCGGTGCGCGCCCTGGTGTTCGACAACGCCCCGGTGACGGCGGTCACCTGCCGCGCCGGCTCCGGGCCCGAGGCGGCCCTGGAGCGGGATCCCGACCGGCCCATGCTCTGGCGGGGCGCCTTCGACACCACCGGCCTGGCCGCCGGGGAGGTGGAGCTGACCGTCACCGCCTCCGGCTCGCAGACCCGCTCCCGTTCCATAAAGGTGCTGCTCGACGCCGCCGGCGCCTGCCCCGAGCCCTGGCACCCTCCCGACGGCGGCCCTGACGGGGACGGCGGCGCTACCGGCGACGGGGACGACGGCAGCGCCGACGGGGGCGGGAACGACGCGGCCGACCTGGGCGCCGACGCCGGCGTCACGGACGATGCCGGTGCCGGGCCGGAAGCGGGCCGCGACGGCGGCGACGGCGAGGCGGACGCCGCAGACGACGGGGCGGACGGCTCCCCCGGGGCCGGTTCGGGCTGCGGCTGCGGCACCGCCCCCGGCGCCGGCGGCACCTGGTTCTTGTTGTTGCTGCTGCTGCTGTTGCCGGGCCGGAGGCGCCGGGGTTGAAGCCCGGCTACTCCCGCTTCCGGGCGGGGTTCTCCCCGGCCGCCTCCACCGGGGCCAGTT
>QMME01000155.1 GCA_003647095.1 Deltaproteobacteria bacterium | reverse complement strand
GTTCCTGCAGCCGTTCCTGGACACCCTGGCGGTGTACTACGGGGCGGGGCTGTACCTGCTCGACTTCATGAGCGACCCCGAGGCCGGCCGGCTAGTGATCAACGACTGGGTGGCCGGGCAGACTGAAGACCGCATCAAGGATCTCATCCCTCCGCCGGCCATCACCGTGAATACCAAGCTGGTGCTGGTCAACGCCATCTACTTCAACGCCAAGTGGAAGGAAGTCTTCAACGACAAACTTACCGCCGACGGCGCCTTCACCCTGCTCGACGGCAACACCGTAACCGTACCCATGATGGTTCACGAAAACCCGCAACCCTATGCGGCGGGTAGCGGCTGGCAGGCAGTGGAAATCCCCTATGACGGCGACGAGTTGTCCATGGTGATAGTCGTGCCCGACGATCTGACCGGTTTTGAAGACGGCCTCGACGCCGGGAAACTGGCCGGCATCTTCTCTGCCCTGGGCAACGACTCCGTCACCCTCAGCATGCCGCGTTTCTCCATCGAGGGAGCAACCTTCTCGGTTAAAAAGGTACTGACCGACCTGGGCATGGCGGACGCCTTCGTGCTGGGGGCTGCCGACTTCTCCGGCATGGACGGCACGCACAACCTGTATATCAGCGACGTGCTGCACCAGGCATTCGTGGCGGTCAACGAGTACGGCACCGAGGCCGCCGCCGCCACGGCGGTGGTGATGAATGATTTCGGGGTACCCAACCACCTCGATGTCAATCGTCCTTTCATCTTCTTCATCCGCGATCTGCAGACCGATACCGTGCTGTTCATCGGACGGGTACTCGACCCCTCGGCGTGAAAAAATGACGGCCAGGAACAGTTCCTGGCCGTCTGGTCCCGGAGTACTTACCGGGAGGTGACGCTTTTTCTACCGTCCGCCGGCGGGGAAGGCCATCTCGTCGCAACGCCAGCACCCCTGGGCCTGCAGGTCTCCGTTGGGATCGATGTCCTTGTCGCACAGCCAGCCGTTGCCATCCCGATCCTTGAAGAACTTCAGCGGTCGGGCGGGCTTGTGGGTATCGGTGGTGGCCTCCTGTCTCTTGTCGTTATCCATGACGTCCTCCTTTCTGTTTGATATCCATCAACTCTCACCTGACAGACAAAGCAAACCACGTGCCACCTCCGGCGACATCGAGAAAACGGCTTTGTTACCAGCGGATAACCACAATGCCACGGTAGTGTGCTCCGACCTCTCCAGGACAAAAGTAGCATATGTGCAACTATACCGGTGGGTCGAGTCGCGGAATCGCTACTCACCATCCTGACGGAGAGTCGAGCGTCCGTCGGCAGTCGGAAGTTCCAGTCCCAGCCTTTTTATCTTCCTGAACAGTGTCGACTTGTGCATACCCAGGTGTCGGGCAGCCGCCAGGCGGTTGAACCCGTTTTTCTTCAGCGCATTCATGATCACCCTGCGCTCGCAATCGTCCAGGCTCTCGTCTCCGTCCTGGTCGCCACCATGTTTCCTAAGATGCTCCGGAAGGTGTTGCCGCTGGATCAGCGGCCCGGGACAGAGTACGAAGCCGCGTTCGACGATGTTCTCCAGTTCACGCACGTTCCCGGGATATTCGTAGTTCATAAGTACCCGCATGACCTCGCTGTCGACCCCTTCCACGTACTTGTCGTGGATGGCCGTGAGCTTGCCCAGGAAGTGCTTCACCAGCAGCGGTACGTCTTCCAGGCGCTCACGCAGGGGGGGTACCTCCAGGCGTATGACGTTGATGCGGTAGTACAAATCGCGGCGAAACGAACCTCCGGCGACCATTGCTTCCAGATCCCTGTTGGTGGCGGCGACGATCCGGGCGTCGCTCTTTTCGGTCCTGGACGAGCCGATGGGCTCGTAGGTCTTTTCCTGGAGTACCCGCAACAGTTTGGCCTGTGTAACCAGGGGCAAATCGCCAATCTCGTCGAGGAACAGGGTGCCCCTCTCGGCACGGGCGAACAGTCCCCGGCGGGCGCGCGTGGCCCCGGTGAAGGCGCCTTTCTCGTGACCAAACAGTTCCGCCTCGATCAACGTATCCGGATAGTTGGCGCAGTTGAAGGCAACAAACGGTCCTTGCTGGCGCCTGCTCAGGTTGTGTATGGCCCTGGCCACCAGTTCCTTGCCGGTTCCACTTTCACCACATATGAGTACGTTGCTTTCGCTCACGGCCACGGTGGGAACTATTTCCAGCACCTTGCGCATGCCTTCGCTCTTGGCGATGATGTCCTCGAAGCGGTAGTCGTTTTCCACCTGCTTGCGCAGGCTCTCCAACTGGCGAAGATCGCGGAAGCTCTCCACCCCACCGATGATCTGTCCCTGCTTGTTGCGGAACAATGCCGTGGAGATGCTCACCGGCATCACGGTTCCGTCACGAGCGGTTATCTCCACCACCAGGCTGCCCACGCGGTTGCCGGTGTCCATGGTGTAGCGCAGGGCACAGGCCTCCCGGCAGATGTTGGCCTTGAGAATCTCGTGGCAGTAGCGACCCATCACCTCTTCGCGCCGGTACCCGGTTATCTCCTCGGCGGCACGGTTGAAACAGGTTATGCGCCAGTTCTTGTCCACGGTGAAGACCCCGTCGCTGATGCTGGCCAGCACCGCCTCGAAGCGTTCGGGAGAGGCCCGTTCGAGGAACGGCTCCACCGGCTCGGGCTGTTTCTCCCTTTCGTCTGTCATGTCCTTCTCTCCTCTCCTCCAGCCTACTGTTCCGACCGGCGGGGGTCAAGAAAGTCGCATTTTTGCAACCCCGGAATCACCCATCTACCACCACGATGCCCCCGTGGCACCACGATCTTGCCCTTGCCCCGTCTCCCCCCACGTTTCTTGCCGGGCCTGTCCCCGAAGTTTTCCCTGCTTTTCCCGGGCACTAACATGCAGGTAGGTACTCCGCCGGGATCCTGCGCTCCCGGCACGGTAGTGGTTGAGCAAACTGGCACGAAGTGTGCTTGGTTACATCTCGGGAACTCGATGGGGTCTACCCCATCACCAACCGTTGCCAGGAGGTGTGCGATGATCGGACTGGACAGACTTCTGGAAAAACCCGGTGTGCTCGCCGCCGGACAGTTTTCACAGGACGGCAAGATGGAACGTGGCGTGGGCCAGCTCGACAAGGAGCAGATGGAGCAGGTAGCCGCCATCTGCAAGCGTTCCGTCGATATGCTCAGGAGCGTGGTCGGTGACCTGGACGAAACCACCGGCATGCCCTGGAAAGAACTCACCGGCTGGGTGGTCATGGGTGGCAACCTGGCACTGTGCGTGAGCGACGACGGCGGAGTCATCGTCGACACCCGCCGGGTCGATTTCAACCAGATACTGGTCGATCTGTTCGGCCCCACGGCCGGCGAGGTGCCCGTGCCCTAGCTCGGCCTCCCTCGTCATGAAGCCGACCATACCTGATGGCCGGACTCGAGCAGGCCCAGCTACCCTGCGCCGCTGCCAGGAGTTGCTGCTGGCTGGTCGGCTGGAGGCGGCCCTCGCCTGCCTGAGCCGCTGCCTGGAAAATGACCCGGAAGCGGCCTCGGCCTACTCCCTGCGGGCGGGGATCGAACAGCGGCGGGGTGATTACCAGCAGGCACTGGCAGACATCGAGCGGGCGTTGGCCCTGCGTCCGAACCACGTCGGTGACAGGCACAACCGGGCGGTGGTGCTGGCCTCCCTGGGCCGGCAGGCCGAGGCCATCAGCGAGTATGAAAAGGTGCTGCAGTTAGAACCCGACAGCGCCGGTACCCTGAACAACCTGGCCTGGTTGCTGGTCACTGCCCGCGATCCCGGGCTGCGCGACTGCCGGCGAGCCATCGAACTGGCCCGCCGGGCGGTGGCGGCTCACCGTTCCGGTGCCTGGCTCGACACCCTGGCCGCGGCCCACGCCGAGTGCGGCGAGTTTCAGCGAGCCGTGGAACTCGAGAGCGAGGCCTACGCCCTGTCGCAACCACCCAATCAGGCCTTCAGGAAACGACTGGAGCTGTACCGGCGGGGAATCCGTTCTTCCGACAAACTGTCCACCGGCTCCGCAACCGAACTCGACACCTAGTCCGTTACTGATTCTTCCAGCTTTGCAACGCCCTTCCGGATGTGCTCACCGATCCGGCGCAGCACACGCGGGGAACTCACGGGCAAATCCCGATACTCCCTGGTACTGAACGAGAACCTTTCCCGGCCGATGGTGTAACAATAGCTCAAGTCTATTTCAGGATGCCCGGCTATCAGTGTCAACAGCGTTTCCGGGATATCGCCAAGGGGTTTCATATCGATGTGCTTTCGGTGAAAGATCGCGGTTACCAGGGTTCCCTTTCCCGGTACCGACTCGACGTTCAACTCACCGCCCGTCGCCTTCGCAGACTCCGAAAGCAAGGACAGCCCCAGGCCGAAACGTCTCGTTTTTCGAGTGGTAAAAAATGGATTCGTCGCTCTCCGCACCATATCGGCGCTCATCCCTTTCCCATCGTCCAGGATTTCCAGTGTCAACAGGTCGCCGCTCGGATCCACGTCTATATGAACTTCGATGCTGCGGGCCTGTGCGTCGATGGAGTTTTCCATGATGTCGAGAATGTGGAGCGATAGATCTTCCATTTCTCACCATCGCAGGATCTTCCTGCCCTCCCGTCCCTCCAGGGCTTTCCCGATTTCCTCGATGCTAACCCGTTCAAGGAGAAAACGAGTGCAGCAGCTGCCTATTTCCTCTTTCTTGTGAGCATCGGATGATTGCAGCAGGGGAAGAGAAAAAGAGTACTTGCACATGGCATCTTCATGAGAAAGAGCGGGAGATATCTCCAGTGCATCGAGGGGCAGATCGCCAGGAATGAAACCGAGCTGGCCGAGCAGGCTAAAGCTTTCCCGATCGATATGAGCGGCAACGGCCAGTCCGCCCAGAGAGTGAATTTCTTCCACGATTTCTCTCACCCCAAGCGTCGTTGCTCCGATCAGAAGCTTCTGGTTGAAACCAAGTACCTCGTCGTCAGCATTTGCAATTACCTGCATGCCGAAAGTTTCTTCTTCGTTCTCACCCGGCAGATGCCGGTAGACGATCTCTTGAAGCTGCTGGACAGGCTCTATTGCGTCGAACCAGGCCAGGAGATGAACCTCCTCCGAGGAAGTCACCTCCATGCCGGGAAGCACATGCACACCATGCTCACGCGCCACCTGCAGCGCGGCCGCAACGTTCTCCGCCGAGTTGTGATCGCAAATTCCCAGGATATCAACGCCGTGAGCTTTGGCCTGCTTGATGATTGCAAGCGGGGACATTTTCACTTCGGCGCAGGGAGAAAGACAAGTGTGAACGTGCAGGTCGGCCTTGAAGGTTCTCAACATTACAGATCACGGCCTTGCCAACAACCGATACAGCCGCCCGGAAATGCTGAATGCCGATTCGCCAGTACTCAGGATCGTCACCTGTTCCTCGTCGGCTTTCCGCATGGTCTCTTCGTTCGGCTGGCGATCGTTCACCAGGACAATTCCCGCCAAGTCCTTGAGCTTGGCAACCGCCAGGATGTTTTGGTGCGTCTGCATGGTGATCCAGAGGTTTCCCGCCTTGCTGTTGGCCATGACGTCGCTGAGAAGGTCGCCGGTGTAGCCTCCGGTCACCTTCGAGTCGCCGCTGCCTGCAGGCGTAACGACGCGGAGTCCAAGTCTTTCGACAACCTCCGTCAAAGTCATGATTGTCTCCACTTCCTTTCGCCCTCCCGTTTACGCCCTTTGTCTCCAGCCACCGAATCGAAGGTGTCTAGAAGCCTGGACGATTCGTCGGCCAACTCCTTGAATCTGCCTAGAACGTCAAAAACACAGTCTGACAGCCGGGCCTCTCCCCTGACTACATCCTCCGCGAAGGTCAAGCATGTCGGGGCTCCGCAAATTCCACAGTCTATCTTGGGCAGAGAATCGTATATCCTTTGTTTCTCTTCCTTTTTACTTATCGCCTTTCCCAGATCCTTGTCGAGCGGCCGGATGGAACGCGGCTCGTATTTTTGCTGCATGTGAAACCACTTCTGGCGGTAGCGTTCGCGGACTTCTCGCTTGTCCCGACAGGCCACAATGTTCTCCCGTTCCAGAATGTCGAGCAGCTGGAGTATCTTGTTGTAAGAGCTATAGCTGTTTTCCACCGTCAGCGAACCTCCTACACAGCCTTGTGGACATGTATACGCGACGACCAGATCGACGTTCTGCAATTTGCCGCGCTCGATATCATCGAAGGTCGTGATTATGTCCGCAATGCCGGAGACATCGATGACATTCTTTATTTTCTGGGTGCGGTGCATACCGCCGGCAACCGCCCATCCGATACCAAGGATACAGATGCTCTCCAGGCTCCTGCGGTAATTGCCCTTGTCCTCGCTTTCCAAAGCCGATAGCAGCGGGCCGTAGATGTCGGCAATGGAGATGGCCCCATCCAGATAGCATTCCTCCCTGCATGGAGGTTGCTTGATGGCGATCATCTTTACCGGGCAGGGCGTGATATAGAACGTCCCGATCTCGTCCGGTCGAAGCCCGAGCTCTCTCGCTTTTTTTTCCTTGATCTCCCTTGCGGCAAGGCTCTTGGGATGCTTGATGGGAATGATTCGATCTACCAGCTGGGGATATCTCACCTGTATGAGGCTAACGACGGATGGGCAGGAGTTGGATATCAACGGCCGGGGGCCGCTGTAGTCCTCCAGGAATTGCTCTATGGCCAGGCTGGTATCCCCACAGGTGTTAGCCAGGTCGTATGCATCGTCGAAACCGATTTTCTTGAGACCAGCCAGAATCTTGTCCGGCAAGATAGATCCACCGAACTGGGCGTACAGCGCCGGGGAAGGAATGGCCACGGTATAGCTGAACCGGTTCAGTTCTCCGATGGGATCGGTTAATGCCACAATTGCTTCATTCGGACAGACCGTTATACACTCTCCACAATCGATGCATTTTTCCTCCAGGATAACGGCTTTTCCGTTTCGGACACGAATGGCCTGGGTAGGGCAGGCCCGCATACATGCCCTCCGGCCATCACATTTTGTCGCATCGACGCTGACAGAGTGAAAATACCGGATCATGTCTTCTCCGTCGAATCCAGGTAGATGACAATGTTGTATGAGGTTCCCTCTCCAACCGTTGACCTCAATTCGAAAACGTCCGCATTCTTCTTGATGTTGTGAAGTCCCATTCCGGCACCGAATCCCATTTCCCGGATCTCGTCGGATGCCGTCGAGTATCCCTCCTGCATGGCCATTTCGATGTTCTCGATACCCGGCCCGCTGTCTTCCAGCGTGATCTGGATCGCCCTGGGATTAAGCCGGAGAACCATCTCTCCCCTGTCGGCATACATGACAACGTTCATTTCGGTTTCGTACGCGGCTATGGCCGCTCGCCTGACTATGGCAGGATCGATACCGAGTTCCTGGAGGATCTGCTTTATTTCAACCGATACGGATCCCGCTTTTGCAAAGTTTCTCCCGGTTATTTCATAGGCACGTGAAAGATCGTGACGGGAGACTGTGCCGCCGGTTGACTCGTGGCTTACTTTCTCTGCTTGTTTTTCCTCCTGGCGGTATATCAAGCCGCATGCCTTGTACATGAGCAATCTTGTTGAGAGTATGGGAATGTCCCTCTCCCGTGCCAGCTTGATTCCCTCTTCGCCTGGTTTCTTGCCACGTACGTAGACAATTGCCTTGGCTTCAATAATCTCAGCGGTGCGTATGGACTGAGCATTGGCCAGTCCGGTCAGCATGACCCCTCGCGGCATGCCGAATGCCAGAATATCACTCATCAGATCAGACGCACTAACGCATTCGAATTCATCATCCAGATGCTGCTCGCCATAGATTATCTCCGCTTCAATAAGACCCGCCAGCTCTCTGAGTGTCACTTCAGCCCCCCGCTTGCCACAACGGGTCGGGAAACCGCACGAGCAGCTTCATTTCACCAAGATCGCATCCTGCTTGCATACCTCGCGGCAGATCCCGCACCGTATACACAAATTGTTGTTTATCCGATGGGGCTTCCTCTTTTCCCCTTCTATGGCGTGCTGTGGACATTCCCTTGCACACAGGGTGCAGCCGTTGCACTTCTTGGCGTCAATGGAATAGGTAATGAGCGCCTTGCACACTCCAGCTGGACATTTCTTCTTGTTGATGTGGGCCTCATACTCGTCCCTGAAGTAGCGAATGGTTGTCAAGACCGGGTTTCCGGCGGTTCTTCCCAGAGCGCACAGCGAGGTCTCAGCGAGTGTCTGACCAAGTTCCTCGAGCAACGAGATGGCTCCCTTTTCCGCCGTACCATTGCAGATATCGTTCAGCAACGAACTCATCTGCCTGAGTCCCTCGCGACAGGGCAGACACTTGCCACAGGACTCTCCGACCAGAAAGTCGACGAAGTATCGGGCTATGTCCACCATGCAATCGTCTTCGTCCATGATGATCATGCCGCCCGATCCCATCATGGAGCCGACACTGGTAAGCTGGTCGAAGTCCACCGGCATGTCGAGCAGACTTTCCGGAAGCACACCTCCCGATGGCCCACCGGTCTGCACGGCCTTGAACTTCTTTCCGTTGGGAATCCCTCCACCGATATCGAAGATGATCTCCCTCAGGGTTATCCCCATGGGTACTTCCACCAGGCCGGTGTTGTTGACCTTGCCGACCAGGGAAAAAACCTTGGTGACCTTGCTGCCACCCCAGGGATTC
>QMME01000154.1 GCA_003647095.1 Deltaproteobacteria bacterium | reverse complement strand
TTTTTTTTTTTCGGTGTAGGGCGGACCCCACCTGGCCGGCAGTGATGGATCTGGGGCGACAGGTGTGCTAACCAGGCAGGCAACAGGGAGGTACATGCGTTTTCCCGGTCACAGGGAGGCCACCCACTACTTTCCGGTGGAGCGCAAGGTCCGCCGCGGCGGATCGCTGCCGGGAGGCGAGTCGCCCGGCTGGTACCTGCTGGGCCTCGACCACGTGCTGGCGGACATGGAGGTCGAGGTGCCGGCGCAACTGGTGGAAGAGCTGGGACTGCACAGTGGCGAATCGACTCCCATGGAGGACGAGGGCCTGGACCGGCTGCTGCAACGGCTCGAGCAGAGGGGCCTGCGACCGTCCATCACCGCCGGTGGTACCGTCTCCAATTCCCTGAACAACTACACCTTCCTGGCCGGAGAAGCGGCCGTGTTGCTGGGGGCCATACCGCGTCGGCTGGAATTCGGCGATGCGGCCTTCCTGTACGTGGCCCACACCCCGCGCGCGGTCGACCTGTCTCACCTGGTGGCGGTGGAGGGAAACATCGGCAGGGCCTTGACCCTGGTGGAGCCCGGGGGAGAGCGTACCTTCGCGGTGGCCGCGGGTGTCTCCGAGGAGTTTCCCCCGGAGATGGTCGACCCCGTCCTGGTGGAGCATGCCTCGGCGGTGCTGGTGACTTTGTACTGCCTGCGTCATCGCCAGGCACCCATCGCCGCTGCCACGAAGCGCCTGCTGCGCCTGGCCTGCGAATTCCGGGTGCCGGTGGCCCTGGGAATGGGAACCGGTTCGCTGGTACGGCAGCTGTCCGGTGAGTTGCCGCAATTGCTGCGGTCGTGGGTCGACATCGCCGCCATGAACCAGTTCGAGGCCCGGGCACTGACCGGACAGGAAGACTCCCTGCTGGCCTGCCAGCAGATTCTCGACTGGGTCGACCTGGTCATCATCACCGAGGGGGCGCGCGGCATGACCATGGGGGGCTGGGTGGATGAAGCCCACCTGCGCCAGACCGACCAGGCGATTCGCTCCAAGTCGATAGCCGAGTACAACCGTTACGAGTATTCCCGGGTGATGAAGAGAAGCGATTGCCGCAACCCGGTCAAGATCTACACCCATATCCATCCCTACCGCGGCGGGCCCGATCGCCTGGCCAGCACCTCCGGGGCCGGGGACGCCGCCCTGGCGGCGGTACTGCACGACGTGGCTGCCAACCGCTTTCACCGCCATGCCGTACCCGGTTCCGGCAAGCACCCGCGGGGCGTGCCCTTTTTGAGTTACTCTTCGCTGTCACGCTGTGCCCAGTATGGCAACCGGGTGGCCTACGAGATTCTCTCCAGCCGCTCTCCCCGCCTGGATCGCCCGGTGGGTCCGGATCGACTGGGGGATGAAGACGATACGGCTAGCGTTTCCTGAGCAGGACGTAGACGGCGCCGGCACCTCCGTCGCAGGGGCGGGCGCTGGTGAAAGCCAGTATGCGCTTGCGCAGGGCGCTGCGTGACAACCATGCCTGCAGCGCATTCTTGAGTACCGGCACGCCGTCGCTGGAGCCGCGACCGCGGCCGTGGATGATGAGGACGCAGCGCAGGCCCTGCAGAATGGCGGAGTCGAGGAAGCGCTCCACCTCCTGGCGGGCCTGTTCCCGGGTCAACCCGTGCAGGTCGAGATGCGCCTGCAGCGAGAAATCCCCCCGGCGCAAGCGGGCGAGCAGGAATCGGTCCACCCCGCTGGCCGTTCCCTCGATGGCCTCGCCGGACAGGTGCGCCGGTACCGGGCCGTTCTTCTCCACCAGGCGTTCCAACTCGAGCATGACCTCGCGCTCCTCGCGGGCGCCGGCGGTTTCGCGGGGAGGGCGGGGCGTCCGCCCCGGCCGTTCCGCGGGTCGTGGTTGCAGCGGCTTGACGCCCACCATGGCCTGCCGAAAGGTCGTTTCATCGTCCTGGTGGAGGCCGGAACCGGGGCCGGCAGGCCGGGGTTGCGGTCGGGATTGTGCCCCTGCCGGTTCCTCCGGGTGTTGCTGGGCCCGGGCCAGGTCGCGCAGGCCGGACAGGGGACGGTTGCTGAATGTCGCCGGCCGGTTGCCCGGCGGCTGCTTCTGGCGCTTGCGCTTGCGGGGCATGGATTTTTCCCGGCGGGCGGGTCCTCACGGTGGCGGACACACGGTGTGGTAGCGTACCGCGTAGTAGTCCTCGTGCTGGCGGGTGGCGAAATCCAGGTACATGGTGCAGTAGCGCCCACCCAGGTAGGCCGCCTGCTGGGGGGCAATCTCCCAGGACAGGTCCCAGGCCTCCTGCACTATCCGGAACGGGCCCCAGTCGACCAGGGGCTGGTTGCTGGTCACGTCGATGGCCTGGACGACCAGGTACTGTTCCTCGATGTCGCCGGGTTTGCGTTCGTGCCAGAACACGCCCACCCGGGTGGCCGGGGCGCCTTCCACCACCGCACCGCCGCTGGCGTCGCGTCCGCTGGTGGTGGCTTCGGAAAGCTGCGTGGGCTCCTCGAGCAATGCTCCACCGGCGTCGAGGCGGGCCAGGTAGGTTTCCCGCTGGCCGCCGCTGCTGCGGGCATCGAAGCCCAGCAGGAAGGCCGCCGGTCCGGCCGGTGCCGGTACCAGGCTGGGATGACGGGTGTCACTGAACAGGTTCTGGCTGCTGCTGATGTCGTGGGCCGAGCCGGCGGCGATCCAGTTGTCCCAGGCTTGTTCGTCGTAGTCCAGGTGGACGGCCCTGATGCGGTGGTTGTCGGCCGAGCCCTCCTCCCAGACCAGCAGGTAGCTGTTGTCGCTGCCCCGCAACTGCAGGTCGTGGGGATTGGAGCCGGTGGCGATCTCGGCCTGGTAGTACTGCCAGTCGGTCTCGTCGCCCGGGTCGTAGTACAGCGCCTGGCCCTGCTCGTCCAGGGCCACGGCGCGAATGGTGTTGCCATCGGCATACACCAGCAGGTAGCGGTTCTGGTCGCCGGTGTCGCGGGCGGCGGCAATGGCCGGTGCCGACGGCGACCCCGACCAGAAGAGATCGTAGACGGCCACGTCCTGGCCGACCTGGCCGGCGGTGGTGACGGTGTTGAACATCAGCTCGCCGTTCGACACCCAGACTACGGCAAACAGGTTGCGTTGCGCATCCCAGGTGATGTTGGGCTCGGTGCCGGGAACCCACCAGCCGCTGGAGAGCAGCAGTTCGTGGTCGCGATCGCGCTGGTTGGTGTTGGTACCCGACTGGGTGACGTAATCGAAGTAGACGCGGGGATAACCGTCGCGGTGGTCCTGTACCACCAGCCCGAAACCCTGCTGCCCTCCGGCCCGGGCCCAGCGCGGGCGCCAGCGCTCGTTTTGCTCCTGCATGATTCCCAGGTCGGTCATCTCGCACTCGCAGCCGTCGCTCATCTCCAGGTTGATGTCCAGCCAGGGGTAGAGGCAGGATTCGATCCGGCAGTCGCTCTGCTGGCAGCGCAGCGCCAGTACATGGGGAGGAGGCGTTTCCACCGGGCACTGCATGCAGGCGAAGCAGGTACCGTCTCCCCCGTAATCTTCCGGCGGGCAGTAGCAGATGAGATCGTTGGGATCGCAGCCGCCGCCGCAACTGCCCATCTCGCAGGCGGTATTGTCCGGGCAGACGATGCCGCAGCCGCCGCAGTTCTCGGCGTCGTTGAAGATGTCGACGCACTCGCGCCCACAGGGCTGCAACCCCGCAGCGCAGCCGGCCTGGCAGCTGCCCTGGTTGCAGAAGGTGCCGGCGGCACAGGGTTGGCCGCAGCCGCCGCAGTGATCGGGGTCATTCTGCAGGTCCACGCAGGCGCCGCCGCAGTCCACCTCGTCTCCCGGGCAACCGTTTTCACAGCTGCCGTCGGCACACACCTGGCTGCCGCTGCAGGCGTTTCCGCAGGCGCCGCAATGGGCCGGGCTGCTGCCGGTGTCCACGCAGCTGCCCCCGCAGTTGGTCTCCCCGGAGCGGCAATCGGCCAGGCATTCTCCACCGCTGCAGGCCTGGTCGTGACCACAGGCCTGGCCGCAAGAGCCGCAGTTGGCCGGGTCCTGTTGCACGTCGACGCAGTCGCCGTCGCAAGGGGTGAAGCCCGGAGAGCAGTCGGGCTGGCAGGAGCCGCGCTGGCAGACCATGTCCGGCGGACAGCTGTTGCCGCAGGAACCGCAGTTATCGTGATCGCTCTGGGTGTCGACGCAGGCCCCGGTGCAATCGCTCAGGCCGGGAGCGCAGCTGTCCACGCAGGCGCCGCGTTCGCAGCTCAGGGCCGAACCACAGGACAGGCCGCAACCTCCGCAGTTGTCGGGATCGTTCTGCAGGTCCACGCAGGAGTCGAAGCACAGGGTTTGCCCGGCCGGGCAGCGCGGCTGGCATTGCCCGGCGGAGCAGATCTCGTCGGGACCACAGGCGTGGTGGCAGCTGCCGCAGTGAAAGGGGTTGCTCGTGGTGTCCACGCAGGCTCCCCCGCAATCGCTGCTGCCGGCGGGGCAGCCGCTCGTGCACGTGCCTCCCGAACAGACCGTGCCCGGCGCACAGGTGTTGCTGCAGGCACCGCAGTTCCGGGGATCGCTGGCCAGGTCCACGCAGGAATCGAAACAGGCCGTTTCCCCGGGCGGGCACTGGTCGCTGCAGGTTCCGTGCCGGCATACCGCTCCCCCGATGCAGCGTACCTGGCAGGCCCCGCAGTTTTCCGGATCGTTCACCAGGTCGACGCACGAACCCTGGCAGTTGCTTTCGCCGGCCGGGCAGGCCGCCCGGCATTCGCCCCGGGAACATACCAGCCCGGGCGCGCAGGCATTGCCGCAGGCGCCGCAATGGTGGGGATCGTCCTGCAGGTCGACGCAGGAACCCCAGCAGTCGGTAAACTGCGGGGGGCACCCCGCCTGGCAGTTTCCGGAGGCACAAACCTGGCCGGGGGGGCAGGTGGTGAGGCAGTTGCCACAGTGCCAGGGATCGTCGCTGGTGTCCACGCAGGCGCCCCCGCAGTCGCTCAGGCCCGCCGGGCACCGGCCGGCCTGGCAGGCACCGTCCAGGCACACCGTACCGGCGGCGCAGGCATGGCCGCAGCCACCGCAGTTCTGGGCATCGGCGCCGGTGGCGGCACACTGGCCCAGGCAGCAATCCTGGCCGGCCTGGCAGTGGCTGTCGCACTGCCCGCAGTGGGCGGGATCGTGGAGGAGGTCGAAGCAGCTGCCGCCGCAATCGGTGCTACCCGCGGGACACCCGGCCCGGCACTGGCTGCCGGCACAAACCTGTCCGGCCGGACAGTTGTTGTGGCAGGAGCCGCAGTTGTCGTGATCGCTGCTGGTATCGACGCAATCGCCGTTACAGGAGTTGAAGCCCGCCGGGCAAGAGCTGCTGCAGCGGCCCAGGTGGCACACCTGGCCGGATTGACAGGCCTGGCCGCAGGCGCCGCAGTTTTCGAAGTCCCCGGCCAGGTCGACACAGCTGCCCCCGCAGTCGACGAGCCACTGCGGGCAGCCGGCCAGGCAGGCACCGCCGCTGCAGGCTCCTTCCCGGCAGGGGGTGCCGCAGGCGCCGCAGTGATCGCGGTTGTTGTCGGTGTCCACGCAGGAGCCGGCGCAATCGCTGGTGCCGGGCGGGCAGGAGTCCACGCAGTTGCCCTGGAAGCAGTTGCCGCTGCAGGAGCGGCCGCACTCGCCGCAGTGCCGGGGGTTGCTGGAGATGTCGACACAGCTGCGGCCGCAGGCCCGGGTGCCGGCCGGGCATTCCTGCTGGCAGACGCCCCGGCCGCAGAACTGCCCGGGCGCGCAACTGGCATCGCAGCTGCCGCAGTGGAAGGGATCCGACTGGGTGTCGATGCAGGCACCCGAGCAGTCGCTCAGGCCGGCCGAGCACCCGGCCCGACACTGGCCCCGGTCGCACACCTGGCCCGCCGGGCACTTGTTGCCCAGTCCGCCGCAATGGCTGGGATCGCTGAAGGGATCGATGGCCTGCCCCCCCGAGCAGAGCATGCCCGGGGTGATGGCGGCACCGCAGGCCCCGCAGTTGTTCGGGTCGTTGTCCAGGTCGACGCAGGTGCCGGCACAGCAGTGTTCCGGGGGGGTGCAGCTCACGTCACAACGACCGCAGTGCCCGTCGTCTTCGAGCAGGTTCACGCAGGCGCCGTTGCAGGAACTCAGACCCGCCTCGCAGGCGCGGGCGCAGATTCCCCCCGAGCAGTGTTCACCGGCGGCACAACTGTTGCCGCAGGCACCGCAGTTGTCGTCGTCGATGTCCAGGTAGAAGCAGCCGCCGTTGCACTCGCTGGTGCCGGCCGGGCAGGAAGGCAGGCAACTGCCCTGGTAGCAGACCTGTTCACCGCTACAGGAGTCTTCGCAGGCGCCGCAATGGTGCGGGTCGCTCGACAGGTCGGCGCAGTTGCCGCCGCAGAGGGTGAAGCCCGGTTCGCACAGCGGCACCTCGCCGCCGCAGGATGTCAGGGCCGGCAGCAGCAGCAGCAACAGCAACGACCCGGCGGCGGCTGCCCTCCCCATGACAGTGGCGGCTGGTTGCAGACGGCGGATGGTCTCATCGTTCATGTTCGGTCCTCCCGGGGGAACAGTAAAGTATACCTCATTGTGTCGTTCGGGTTAAGTGGTAGCCATCGCGCCTGTAGCCAGAACGTCATCTATCCGGTGGAATTACCCCGTAGTTGTTCATGCAACTGCACTCAGGGCGAGGCCCAGTGCGCCCACGGCCACCTGTGTGGCTTCATGATGGCGAACACCATACTGGACCAGGCAGGTCTACCAGTCAAACGGGGCCCGGTTGACGGTTCGCCAGCCGCGAAGTATGGTGTGGGCATGGAGCAGGACGACAAGATTCACTTCCACGACCTGAGCGAGGCCGAGAGGAAGACCCTGCTGGCGGATCTCTCCCGGGAGCTCTCCGGGGCCGCGGGAATTCGCCTGGCCTACGCCTTCGGCTCTTTCGTCCGCGGCGAGCCTTTCCGGGATCTGGATGTCGCCGTGGTCCTGGAAGATGCCGGCGACTGGCGCCGGCCCGGGCGCCTGGCGGCCAGGCTGCAGGAGTGTTTGACGTCCTTTCCCGCCTCCATAGAAGTCGTTCCCCTCAACGATGCCCCGCCGGTGTTCCGGAAGCAGGTGGCGGACGAGGGAACACTGCTATACGAGGCGGTTCCGGGAGAGAGCGCCGAGTTTTGGGTGCGGGCGACTTCCGAGTGGATGGATCTGAACGCCTGGCTGGAATCACACGGGATGGTGGCGTAGCCGTGGTTCGCCGGGAACGTCGCCAGGCCTTGCAAGAGGCCCTCGATGACCTGCAGCGCTACCGAAAGACTTTTTCCCGGGGTCGCTTGCTCGTCGAGCGGGATTTGCAGCGGATGGTCCTGCAGGCGCTGTACACGGCCGTGCAGGCCTGCCTGGACGAAGCGCTGGAAATTTGCCGCCAGCGCGGGCTCGACACCGGTAGCCGGTATCGCGAGGCGTTCATCGCCTTGGGGCGTGACGGTGTCATAGATGCCGAACTGGCGGCCCGCCTTGCCGACTGGGCATCGTTCCGGAACGTGCTGGCCCACTTCTATCCCGTGGTGGACATGAAGCGTGTCTGGGACGCCCTGGGAGAGATAGAGGATCTGCTCGCCTTCCAGGATATACTGCAACAGGACTGAGCGCGGGCCGGGTTTTCACGGCATGGTAGTCGGCGACAAGCCCCCCTCTCCCAGGCTGGTGGAGAAGGGGTTGAAGATCTCGGCGCTGTCGAGCAGCGTCTCGCCGTTCAGCCCGCCGCAGAACAGGAAGGTGCCGTCGGGCAGGGCGGTGGTGGTGTGTCCCGCCCGGGCCTGGTTGAGCTGCACCGGCTCGCCCCGCAGCCACAGCAGGGCGAAGTCGCCGGCCTGCTCTTCCCATACCTCGACGGCGGCGGCGGGTTCGAAGCGGGCCGGTCGATCCGGACGCAGGTTCTCGAAGCCGCCGGCCACCAGGGTGTGCTCCTGGCCGGGGAGGGGCACCAGGCTGCCGAAGAGCCGGGCCTTGCCCAGGCGGTGGTCGTTGTCCAGCATCTCCAGGCTGTCGCCGGCGGCCGCCACCACGGCGGCCAGGCGCAGGGGCCGGGGCAGGAAGGGGGTCTCCTGCGACAGGTAGCGGGCGGGCAGGATGCCGCCGGCTATCAGTATCCGGCCCGGGGCGGTCAGGGTGGCCATGGCGTGCATCACCGGCAGGCCCACCCCGGCGGCGGCGCTCACGAAGCGGGGCTCGCGGCCCGTCAGTCCTCCCCCGCCGACCACCAGCCACTCGGCGAACGGACCGGGATCGCTGGGCGAGGGAGCCTCGCTGCCTCCCACCAGCAGCACCTCCTGGGCCGACGCGTCCGCCGGGGCCGTGGCTACCGCCGTGGCTCCCGCCCGGGCGGTGGTCAGGGCCCCGGTGAACTGTTCGCTGGTCAGGGCCCCGGAGGAGACATCGAGAAGCAGTACCCGGTTGAGGGGTTGACCCTGCAGGTCGACCCCGCCGAACAGGGCCAGGCGGTCCTTTCCCACCCTGGCCGCTGCGGACAGCAACACCGGTGGTATGTCCACCGCGGTGGCCGTTGCCGAAACCGGTTCCACCAGTTCGGCCGTCACCGCTGCCGGTCCTGGTTCCAGGCAGCGCAGCGGTGAACCGGGACGATCGAGATCGTCGAAGGAGGACTGCAGGGTAGCCACCTGGCAGCCGCCGACCACCAGCACCCGGCC
>QMME01000153.1 GCA_003647095.1 Deltaproteobacteria bacterium | reverse complement strand
GATTTGGCCTCAACGAGCAGGGCAACGAGCAAGCGGCGTTGAGCATATTTCGCACCCTCATTCGCAAGTATCCCCGTTCCCAGTTCGTGCCCGATGCCCACATGGCCATCGCCGAATATAACTTTGCCAAGGGACATTACCGCCAGGCACTGCAATCCTACCGTCAGGTGCTGAGCTTTCCGCGCAGCAACCTGCACGACCTGGCCCTGTACAAGAGTGCCTGGTGTCACTTCAAGCTGAACCAGCCCAAGCGGGCCGCCGAGAAATTCCGCCAGGTGCTGGCCCGCACCAGCAGCAAGAAAAGATCGGGAATCGGCCGCGTGGAAGCGGCAGCCGCCGAGCTGGAACGGGAGGCCCTCGAGGACCTGGCCCTGACCTTCTCGGAATCGGGCGGAGCGCGCGAGGCCTACGCGTTCATGAAGCAGGTGGGCGGGCCGCGGTACTCGGTCAGGGTGTTGCGCAAGCTGGGCCAGGTATTCTTTCGCCAGGCTCGTTATACAAAGGCCGTCGAAACCTACCGCATGCTGCTGCAGGAGTTCCCTCTGGACGCGGAGGCACCGTGGTTCCGCGAGCAGGTGGCCCAGGCCTACCTGCGCTCCGGCAAGATCCGGCAAGCCTACCGGGAGTACTACCGCCTGGCTGACGGTTACGGTTCTGAATCATCCTGGGCGCGCCAGCAGAAAGATCCCGCCGCCGTGAAACGGGCGCGCCAGCTGGCCGAACAGGGGCTACGCTTCGTGGCCCTGTCCAGGCATCAGCACGCGCAGAAGAATCCCTCCCGGAAAAACTACCAGGCTTCTGCGGCAAGCTATCGCAAGTACCTGGAGCACTTTCCCGATAGCGCCCAGGCGGCCCGCCTGCGCTTCAACCTGGGGGAGGTGCTTTTCAAGCTGAAACGCTATCCCCAGGCGGCCGAAGCCTACCTGGCGGCGGCCCGGGCGTTGCGCGGGCAGAAGCTGGGGCGCGAGGCGGCCTATGCGGCGGTGCTGGCCTTCGACAAGGAGCGGGCCCGCACTCCCCTGCCCGACAAGCCTCCAGACGGCCAACAGGCGCTGAATCCCGGTGAACAGGGGTTCATCAAGGCGGCGAAGCTGTTTGCCGAACTGTCACCGGACGACCAGCACCTGACGGAACTCTCCTTCGAAGTAGGCAAGCTGTTATACTACCGCGGGCACTTCGCCGAGGCTTCCCGGCGCTTGCTGGCCCTGGCCCGCTCACGTCCCCATCACCCCCTGGCCGTTGCCGCCGCCGACCTGGCGCTCGATTGCTTCAACCGGGCTCATGACTATACCACCCTCGAACGCCAGGCCAGGAGCCTGAAGAAGGTGAAGAAGCTGGCCCGGGAATTCCTGGCCCGGCTCGACGGCATCGTGGCCGGGGCGCTATTCCAACAGGCGCTGCAGGAACGGGCCGCGGGCAACCTGGAGAAGGCCGCCGGCATCCTACAGGACATGGTCAGGGAGTTTCCCCGGGATCAACTGGCTCCGCGTGCCCTGTTGCTGGCCGGCGACTGCCTGGCAACTGCCGGCCGTAACCGCCAGGCGGAGGCCCTCTACCGGAAGGTGGTCAGCAGCTACCCGGATCAGGCGGCCGACGCCACCCACATCCTGGCCGATTTGTACCAGCAACGTTACGACTACCTGCGAGCGGCCGAAACCTTGCGTCGTTTTGCCGGCAAGTTCCCCACCGACAAGCGTGCCGCTCCGGCTTTGCTGCGGGCGGCGGTTCTCTACCGGGCCAAGCGTCGCTGGCAGCAACAGGTGGCGGTACTGACGGATTTCAACCGGCGTTTCCCCAGGCATGCCAAGTCGGCAGAAGCACTGTTCGAGGCCGGGCTGGCACTGGAAAAGGTTGGCGAGCATCGCCAGGCCAGCAAGATCTTCTTCACCTACCTGCGCAAGTACTCCCGCCAGCGCCAACGCCAGGCCCGTCTGCACCTGGCCCTGGCCCTGTTGAAGCAGGGCAGCCGTTCGCGGGCTCGCCAACAATTGCAGAAATGCGCCAGCTATCCGGCCTCCCGGCCTCCTGCCGGAGCCGAACTCGAGGCCGCTGCCCAGTGCCTGTTCGAGATGGGGGAGATGATTTTTCGCCAGTACCAGCGGATCAAGCTGCGGCCGCCCCGGAGGCGGCTGGTGGCCCTGCTCAAGAAGAAAGCCGCCCTGCTGAAAAGGGCCGAATCGATGTTCGCGCGGGTGGTGGCCACGGGGGTACTGGAGTGGGCGTCGGCGGCGCTGTACCGGGTGGGCGACATGTACGCCGGGTTCGCCCGCGCCATCTACCAGGCCCCCCTGCCTCGCAACCTGAGCCAGCGGGAGACCGACATCTACCGCCAGCAGGTTCAGGCGCTGGCCTTTCCGGTGGAAGACAAGGCCCTGCGGGCATTCGAGATCAGCCTGCTGACGGCCCGTAAGCACGGCTACTACAGCCGCTGGACCATCGAGACCATGCGCCAGTTGACCAGGCTGGACCCCAGTCGTTACCCCGAGTTGCTGGAGATGCGTCCGCAGGTGGAGTGGGCCGATTCCTACACCGGTGCCACCATGTTGTTGAAAAAGCTGCCGCTGTCCCCGGCCGGCAAGCGACGCCCGGGAGGGAAAAAGCGATGAAGCGGCTGTGGCCACTGACTGGGATACTGGTCCTGTTTGTGGCCTGTGCGCCGCACCGGCCGGTCCAGCCCGACCAGGCCCACCTGCAGGCGCGGGCACAGGCACGCCGGGCCTTCAACCGGGCGGTGGCATTGATGCGGGCCGAGGATGCCGACTACTTCACCGCCAAGCACGAGCTGGAAAAAGCCTGCCGTCTGGAACCCGACTTCTACCAGGCCCATTTCAACCTGGGTCTGCTGCGTGCCCGCGGGCATGATTTCGCCGGGGCGATTTCCGCCCTGCGCCAGGCCTTGCGCTGCCGGCCGCAGGACGAGGCGGCCACTTTTGCCCTGGCGGACGTGTACCGGGCCCAGGGGCGGCCGGAGCGGGGCGTGACGCTGCTCGAGACCTTCATCGCCAGACACCCGCGGAACCTGGTGGCCCGCAACAACCTGGCGGTATTGTTGCGGCTGATGGGCAGGCTGGATCAGGCCATGGACCAGGCTCGCTACGTGCTATCCCGCGATCCCAAGAATCCGCTCGCCTACAACAACCTGGCCATCATTTTTTCCGAGAAGGACGAGCCGGCCATGGCCGAGGAGTTGTTCCGGCAGGCCTTGTTGCTCAAGCCCGATGATCCGCGCATTCTCAACAACCGGGCCATGGCCCTTTGGAAGGAAGGGCGGGTACAGGCAGCAATTGACCTGTTCGCCAGGGCCTTCAGCCGCGATTCCCACTTCTCGCGGGCCGGGCTCAATATGGCGGCCATCTACCTCGACTGCGGTGACTGGCAGCGAGCAGCGGCCACCTTCCGCAAGGTGATCAAGAACGACCCCGGCAACATCGAGGCCTTGCTGGGGGAAGCCGTGGCCGAGCGAGCCCTGGGCCGGATCGAACTTGCCGAACGCAGTTACCGGCAGATACTCGGTCTTGACCTGAGCAACCCCCAGGCGTTGTTCAACCTGGGTATTCTCTACATGAACGAGAAAAAGCGCCCCGACTGGGCCTGTCAGGCGTTCCAACGCTACTTGGCCTCGGGGCGAGCCACGGCCGAGGGCAGCAAGCAGGTGCGTGGCTTCATCGAAGACATCAAGCTGGCCGCTCCCCAGGCCTGTGCAGGGGGCAAGAAATGAGACGGTTGTTATTGCTGGTGGTGGCCGTGCAGCTGGCCCTGACCCACCCGGCTCCGGCAGCCGAGAAGAAAAAGGCAGCCGGCTCGGTGCGGGTATATCGCTTCGATGATCTGGACATCGAGGGCCATGTCAAGACACCCCAGATCATGGTTTTTTTCAAGCGCATCAAGAAGCGCTTCCAGTCTTTCCGCCTGCCCCGGCAGCAATTTTCCCGGCGTATCATCGAGAACAAGAACGCGCCGTTTCTGCGCTGAAGCATCCACCGGTCGTCAATCTCTGCCTGGCCGCTCGAGTACTGCCGCGTCCAGCAGCTTCCGAGCGTCGTCCAGCAGGGCCTGCAGGTGCCGCTCTCCGGAGAAGCTCTCGGCGTAGATCTTACAAGCGCTTTCCGTGCCCGAGGGACGTACCGCGAACCAACCGGAAGCGGTCTTTACCTTGACCCCGCCGATGGGCTGACCGTTGCCGGGCGCGGTGGTGAGATATTCCTCCACTGGTTCGCCGGCCGCCAGCTCCGGTTCGCTCCCGGCCTGGCCCAGAGAGGTCAGGCGGGCTTTTTGTTCGGCCGATACCGGCAGATCGATGCGCTGGAAGCTGGGCTTGCCGAAGCGCTGCTCCAGCTCGTCTGCCAACTGGCCGGCATCGCGACCCAGGCGGGCCAACAACTCGGCCGCCAGCAGGCACATTACCATGCCGTCCTTGTCGGTGGTCCACACCCGCCCGTCGCGCCGCAGCAGCGAGGCCCCGGCGCTCTCCTCGCCGGCAAAACCCAGCCGTCCCGCTAACAGTTCCTCGGCAAACCACTTGAATCCCACCGGCACCTCGAACACCTGCCTGCCCAACTGCCGGGCCAGGCGATCGAGCAGGGCGGTGGTAACCACGGTTTTGCCCAGTGGCAACCCGGCCGGCCAGTTTGGCCGGTTGGTAAACAGGTACCAGGCGGCGGCCGTAAGGTAACGGTTGGCCGGGAGCAGACCCGCCGAGCGAGTGACGATGCCGTGTCTGTCGGCGTCGGGATCGGTGCCGCAGGCCACGTCGAAATGTTCGCGGTGTTCGACCAGCCGGCTCATGACGTAGGGCGAGGAGCAGTCCATGCGGATACGGCCGTCGTGGTCGAGCGGAACGAAGGAGAAAGTGGGATCCAGCCGGGTATTGACCACCTCGATGTTCAGCCGGTGCAGTTCGGCGACGTTCTGCCAAACCGACAGTGATGCTCCACCCAGGGGATCCACGCCCAGGCGAACGCCCGCTGCGGCGATGACCTCAAGATCGATCACCGTATCGAGATCACGGCTGTATTCCTCGCACAGGCCCTGGCGCGATACTTCCTTGTCCGCCACGGATTGCTCCACCCCGATGCGTCTGACGCCGGCCAGCCCCGCCTGCAGATACTGGTTGGCCAACTGCTCTATGGCCCGGGTGACTGCGGTTTCGGCCGGCCCACCGTGGGGGGGGTTGTACTTGAAGCCGCCGTCTTCGGGCGGGTTATGAGAAGGTGTCACCACCACTCCGTCTGCCTGCGCCCGGCCCCGGCGGTTGTAGGCCAGGATGGCATGCGAGATTACCGGGGTGGGCACCGGTCGGTCACCGTGCTGCAGCACCAGCGGCACACCGTTGCCGGCGAAAACCTCTAGTGCAGTCTGGTAGGCGGGTTCGCTGAGTGCATGGGTATCGCGGCCCAGAAACAGCGGCCCGGTAATGCCCTGGCCCTGGCGCCAGTCGCATATGGCCTGGCTGATAGCCAGGATATGGCGCTCGTTGAAGGTACGAGCGCTGGCACTGCCTCGGTGGCCGGAGGTGCCAAAAGATACCCGCTGTCCGGGCTCGGCCGGATCGGGCCGCAACCGGTAGTATTCCTGCTGCAGGCGTGCGGGATCGATCAGAAGTTCACGTGGTGCCGGTTGCCCGGGCCTGGCTTTTGTACTCATCGCCACCTCCAGTGCTCTTGCAAGGCTGACCCAGTCAATCCGCCAGCAGCAAGAATGTCAAGGTTGACATCCATCCCCCCAGACAACACAATCAGCGCCGCTGGAGGTAGCCAAAGCGTGAGAGGCTTCATACACCTGAAAAGAGTTCTGCCCACTCCCATGCTGCGCGACCTGTGGCGGTTGATGGCGTTATCGGCCCTGGTGGGTTTGATCGCCGGCCTGGGGGCCATCGCCTTCTACGTAATGCTCGATGCCGGGCGCTGGTTGTTTCTGGAAACCCTGGCCGGCTACCATCCTCCCCCTCCGGGTGGAGAATCGCCGCTGTTCCTCGCCCCTGAAGGAGAACTCAGGCGCTGGGTGCTGTTTCTGATGCCGGTGCTGGGCGGACTGCTCAGCGGGGTACTGGTATTCTGGTTGGCTCCCGAGGCCGAAGGGCACGGTACTGATGCCGCCCTGGATGCCTACCACAACAAGGCAGGCAAGATCCGTGCCCGGGTGCCGTTGATAAAGGCCCTGGCCTCGGCTCTCACCATCGGTTCCGGAGGCTCTGGCGGTCGTGAAGGTCCCATTGCACAGATCGGTGCTGGCTTCGGTTCGCTGTTGGGTAGCTGGCTACGATTGCGGCCGCACGACCGGAGGGTGCTGATGGCGGCCGGTTTGGGTGCCGGCGTGGGGGCCATCTTCCACGCTCCGCTGGCCGGAGCCTTGTTTTCCGCCGAGGTGCTCTACCGCGAACTCGACCAAGAATACGAGGTCATCGTTCCCTCGGTGATTGCCTCCATTATCGCCTATGGCGTGTTCGCCATGAAGTTCGGCTGGAATCCGTTGTTCACCAATCCCGGCTATTGCTTTCGTAATCCTCTGGAACTTGGTCCCTACTTCGTTCTGGCACTGGTGGTAGCCGCCGGGGCCATACTATACATCAAGTTTTTCTACGGTACCCGAGACATGTTTCGTAAGCTGCCGCTTCCCAACCACATCAAACCCATGCTGGGTGGGATCGCCGTGGGAGTGGTTGCCCTGGTACTTCCTCAGGCCATCGCCACCGGCTACGGCTTCGCCCAGAAGGCCTTGTTCGGCCAGGGAGGTCTGACGTTGTTGTTTGCGGTTGGCCTGGCCAAGATCGCCACCACCTCGTTCACCATTGCTACCGGCGGCAGTGGCGGTGTTTTCGGTCCGGCGGTGGTCATCGGCGCCTGCCTGGGTGGGGCCACGGGTACACTGCTGCAGAAGATCTTGCCGGGGATGCAACTGCAACCGGGTGCCTTCGCCATCGTGGGCATGGCCGGTTTTTTCGCCGGAGCTGCCAACACCCCTATCTCTACCATCATCATGGTCTCGGAGATGACCGGCAACTACCACCTGCTGGTGCCCTCAATGTGGGTGTGCTTCATCGCCTACATGCTATGCAAGCGCCACACCATATATGAGGCTCAACTTGGCAGTCGTTTCGAGGCCCCGGTGCACATCACCGACATGATGGAGGCGGTGCTCAAGCGCATCACCGTGCGCCAGGTGCTGGCCTCCCGCACGGGAAAGAACAGGCTGGTGACGGTTCGCCCCGACACCGGCCTGCAGGAGCTTGCCGAACTGTACGAGAATTCCGTCTATTCGAGCTTTCCCATCCTCGACGAGCAGGGCCAGGCAATAGCCATGGTTTCTGGCCGGGAACTGCGCACGGTCATTGTCCGCGAGGAACTGGATCAACTTGTGGTGGCCATGGACTTATCCCACCCGCTGGTGAGCATCAGCCCCGCCAGCAACTTGTATCAAGCGGTTAAACTCATGGCCGACTCCAGCGAGGATGAGATCTGCATCGTTGCCGAAGACGAGCAAACGCGGGTAATCGACATGCTCAGCCGGGCAGACGTAATCTCTGCCTACCATGCCGCCTTGACCCGGGGGCAACAGGAACAGTTGCTGACCGACTAGGTTTGGGGAACGTTGCTTCAGGCCTCGGCCGTGGCCTCCTGGCGGGCGCTTTCCAATTCCTCGACGGTGGCTTGGCGAACCTCCACTACCTTGACGTCGAAATGCAAGCGCTGTCCGCAAAGGGGATGATTGAAATCGATGGTGACGTTCTCGTCATCAATCTCGCGCACGGTAAAGGGATGCGATCCAGAAGGGCCGGTGAACATGAAGGCCATGCCCGGCTTGAGTTCGTTTCCCTCGGGGAAGCGGCTGCGGGGAACCTTCTGCAGCAGTTCTTCTCGCGGCATGCCGAAGCCGTCTTCGGGCTCCACCGTGAACTTGGTACTCTGACCCGCTTCCATGCCCTCCAGTTGGCGCTCTAGACCCGGCAGCATCTGACCGCAGTCAAATACGAAGGTAAGCGGTTTGCCGGGTTCGGAGCTGTCGACTTCCTCGCCGGAATCCAGCGACATGGAGAACTCGATCCCCACCATTGCGTCCTTGCCAATCTTCATGACTACCTCGCTTTCCTGACCGCCAGCACCTTTACCACCGGCGGTTGATTGCCCGCTTGATGACTTCTAGTGGCCCAATCGAAAATGCAAAGCAAATGACAATTCGAACTCGGTGAGCTGCTTTCCGGGTTGGTATTGCCACCTGCCGGGCAAGTGTAGCGAATACGGCCGGCCGGGGCAAGGGGCGCTTGCCGATTTTTTGCTACTTTTCTCCAGGAGGGTCAGCGCCGGCGAATAGTCAGCCACAGCCCCAGCAGCAGGCCCAGGCCTCCGGTGTTTCCTCGTTCGCCGCTGCTGCCGCAGCCACAGCCGCCGCTGTCGTTGCCGTCGCTGCAGGCGGGATCCTGCTGGCAATCACTGTCATTGCAATCGGTAAAGCCATCGGCGTCGTCATCGCTGCCATTCGAGCAGTTTTCCTGTGTTTGCTGGCAGTTGGCAGCACCGGAGCAGTCGGGATCGTCGCAATCGACGAGAGTGTCGCCGTCGTCGTCGGAGCCGTTTGCGCAGTCCTCTGTGGGAGTAACGCAATGGATATCATTATCGCAGTCGGGATCGTCGCAATCGACGAGAGTGTCGCCGTCGTCGTCGGAGCCGTT
>QMME01000152.1 GCA_003647095.1 Deltaproteobacteria bacterium | reverse complement strand
CTTTCTCGTTCGACTTGCATGTGTTAGGCACGCCGCCAGCGTTCGTTCTGAGCCAGGATCAAACTCTCCACTTCGAACTTTCACGGTTGCCGCCTCCGAGGAGGCGCCAACCGCTGGCTTCGTTGGCTTCGTTTGTTCGTCCGTCGTTCGGAATCCGCGCCGGCCATCATCGTGGTACGCGACCCATATCAGGGCCGGCCACCGACCGCCGCAGACCATTCCGGTCACAACGACGAGTGCCCGTGATTGTTTGGCTGCTTTCCGATTTTCAAAGACCGAACCGGCCGTCGACCCGCCCGAAAAAACGCGACGGGGCGCACGTCCTGACAAGCGACCAGCATATCCAACCCGCTGGCCCTAGTCAAGCACATTTTTGAAAGAACCTTGCGAGCTTTTCCGGCATCAACCGGATACTCTCGCGACCGGCCGCGCGTATTTAGGTCATCGGCCCGGCATTGTCAAGGAAAAAACGCAAAAAATTAATCTGCTCCTTAGTGGCCGATACTGCGGGGGAATTTACCGCCCGCCGGGCGCACCGGCACGGCCGTTTTACCGCCCGGGGGAGAAAGCTGTTCCTGGAGGGTTTCAGGGCCATGCTTCGCAAACTGCAAAAGTCACCAGAAGCGACATCCCGGGCCGTGGCGCGAAGCGTTGTCCGGGACGGCCCATGCAACCGGCAACGCTTCAACCCCGCAGTTGCTTACGCAACTGCAGGATAATAACTCTTGACGTTAGTAACGCGACAAGTTACTATCGGGGCAAGGATGATTCGATCCTTTCGCAACAAGGTCGCAGAGTCTATCTGGAGAGGAGAGGTATCCCGAGCACTGCCTCGTAGCATCCAGGATGCGGCAAGAAGGAAACTGAGGATGTTGAACAATGCACATAGTCTCAGCGACTTGAGAATTCCACCAGGCAACAGACTCGAGGCGCTGAGAGGCAGGAGAAAAGGGCAGTACAGCATCCGCATCAACGACCAGTGGCGGGTTTGCTTTCGTTGGTCGGGCGAGGATGTGTTTGAAGTGGAAATTGTGGACTACCACGGAAAGAGGTGATGGTGATGGCCAGAAAGAGGCTGAGAAACATCCACCCGGGGGAGGTGCTTGAAGAAGAATTCCTGAAACCCCTGGGTATCACTCCCTATCGCCTGGCCAAGAGCATCGGTGTGCCGCAGACGCGGATTTCCGAGATCTGCAAGAGACGCCGTTCCATTTCGGCGGATACGGCTCTCAGGTTCGCGAAGTATTTCGGTACCACGGCCAGGTTTTGGCTGGGCCTGCAGCAAGATTACGATCTGGAAGAAGAGATCTTGAAGAACGGTGCCAGGATCGAAGCCATTCAACCCATGAAAGCGACTGGTTAGACGGTTCCCAGCTGGCACCCCCTCCCCGCACTCCGCTGATACGCGATTCTCCCAGGAAGGAATCCCCCTTCATGTCTGCAAAGCGGGAAGCCCGGCCCCCTCGTGAAACCACATGCTCACCCGGCCGCGGGGTGCTATCATTGCCACCATGAAAAGACTCCTGTCAACGACGCTGCTGCTGTCGTTGCTCTGCCCGCGGGCGGCAGCCGCCGCCGCCGGCGACCTGCCCGCGGCGCTGGCGCGCGTCGACTGCGGGCCGCTGCGGGTAACGGCCGCCGGCGTGAACGACGGCGTTTGCGAGGTGACCCTGGAAGGCGACTGGCGCTTCCTGTCCGGCGACGATGATCGTCGCGAGCGCCTGGTGAACGACCTGTTTTGGGCGGCACAGGCGGCAAGCGGGCGGGAACTGGACGGCATCCGGGTCCACGTGCTGACCCCCGCCGGGCGGCGCCTGCTCAACGACCTCGTCCACGATCCGGCCGAGGCCGAGCTGGTGCACAAGCTGCGCGCCTTGCCGCGCGGACGCCCGCGTGGGCTTCCACCCGTGGACCTTCCCTTCGGCGGCAGCCTCAGCGGCCGCACCATCGTCGTCAGCCCCGGCCACGGTTGGATCTACTACGACTCCCTGCGCGACTGGTCCACCCAGCGCGGCCTGATCAACCTGCCCGGCTGCGAGACCTGCCTGGGCATCATCGAAGACTTCTCCAACGCCGAGATCGCCCTGCGCTACCTGCTGCCGCAGCTGTTGCGCGCCGGGGCCACGGTGTGGGTGGTGCGCGAGCGCGACTTCGACGCCGCCGAGATCATCACTGACGAGGATTCGCCGGGGGTGGTGGAACGGGGCGACTGGCGCGACGGCAGCTCCCCGGGAGGACACGGCGGCGACTACCGGGTGCTGCCGGCGGCCGGCGGCGGCAGCATCACCTACCCGCTGGCACCGCCCCGGGAGGGCCGGTGGTGGATCTCGGTGTGGTACGTCTCCGGCTCCAACCGGGTAAGCGACGCCAGCTTCACGGTGGACCTGCCCGGCGGCCGGCAGGTCTTCCACCTCGACCAGAGGCGCGACGGCTCGCGCTGGCGGCACCTGGGTCGTTTCCGCCTGGGCCCCGAAGACGGGGCCACGCTGACCATCGCCCCGGGGCCGGCCGCCGAGGCAGATCGCTACCTGGTGGCCGACGCCGTGCGCCTGGGAGGCGGTACCGACGACACCGTCGTCGACGGCAAGAACGCCGGCAAGCCCCGCTGGCAGATGGGGGCGCTCTACTACCTGCCCTACCTGGGGCTGCCCGCTGCCGCCAACACCGGCTCCGACGTCACCATCCGCCCGGCCTTCGCCGAGTGGCAGGGCGCCGACGCCTACCTGTCGCTGCACTCCAACGCCTCGGGCGGCAGCAGCAGCAGCGCCTCGGGCACCAGCACCTACCGCTACAACTGCGGCAGCCTGCCCGATCACTCGGCCGCGCCCGATCCGTCGGTGTGCGACGACCCGCCCGGCTCCGACGCCCTGCAGCGGGCGGTGCACAGCTCCATCATCGAGTTCCTGCGCGACCGCTGGGATCCCCACTGGCGCGACCGGGGGCCGCTGGTGGCCAACTTCGGCGAGGTGCGCGTGCTGGAGGACATCCCCGGGGTGCTGGTGGAAAGCGCCTTCCACGACGGCATCGAGAAGGCCTCGGCCGACATGCGCATGCCCGACAACCAGGCGCTGCAGGACCCGCGCTTCCGCTACTGGCTGGGCTACGCCCTCTATGCCGGCCTGAGCCGCTTCTTCGACCCGCAGGCGGAGCTGCTGCCGGCCGAGCCTCCGGCCGGACTGGCGGTGGTGCACGCCCCGGACGGCGGCCTGCTGGTGTCCTGGCAGGCGGTGAGCGGGGCCCAGGGATACCGGGTGCGCTGGTCGGCGGGCGGCCGCAGCCTGGACCGCGAGCTGGTCACCGGCGAGACCGCGGCCGTCATCGCGGAGGTGGAGCCCGGCGACCTGGTCGCCGTGCAGGTGTCGGCCCTGAACTCGGGCGGCGAGGGCCCGCCTTCCGAGCTGGCCGCCGCCCGCTACCGCGGCCACGGTACCTTCGCCGACGTGCTGCTGGTGAGCGGCTTCGACCGCCAGGACGCCTACCTCGGCGACGGGCGCAACCGGCGCGACCAGGCCTGGGCGCATGCGCTGGCCATCCTGGCCATCGCCGATCGCAACCTCTACTGCGACTTCGCCGCCAACGAGGCGGTGGAAGCGGGCCTGGTGCCGCTCGCCGCCTACCGGGCGGTGGTGTGGATCTGCGGCGAGGAATCGACCGCCGACGAGACCTTCTCCGCCGCCGAGCAGGGGCGGGTCGCCGCCTACCTCGACGGCGGCGGGGCGCTGCTGGCCAGCGGCGCCGAGATCGGCTGGGACCTGGTGGAGAAAGGCGACCCCACCGACCAGTCGTTCTTCGGCGCCGCCTTCGGGGCCGCCTACCTCGCCGACGACGCCGACACCAACCAGGCCTCGGGCAGCGGTGCCTTCGTCGAGCTGGGCGAACTGGCCTTCGACGACGGCTCGGCGGGCATCTACCCGGTGGAGTACCCGGACGTGTTCTCCGCCGGCGGCGGCGAGGAGGTGCTGGCCTACGCCGGCGGGGCGACGGCCGCGGTGGCCTACGCGCGCAATCCCGGCCGCAGCGTCATCGTCGGCTTTCCGCTGGAGACCATCACCGACGCCGGCAAGCGGGCCGAGTTTCTCGACCTGGCCCTCGCCTGGCTCCTGCCCGGCCACACCCCCGACGACTACGACTCCGACGGCCTGCCCGACGACTGGGAGTTCGAGCACGACACCGATCCCCTGCGGCCCTCGGCCGACGACGATCCCGACGGTGACGGGCTCAGCAACCGCGAGGAATTCGAGCAGGGCAGCGACCCCCAGGTGCCCGACAACGGCCCGGAGGGGGGCGGCGACGGTGGCCCGGACGGCGGCTCCGACGGCGGTTCCCCGGGAGACGCCGATGCCGGTTCCGGCGACGTCACCGTCACCGGCTCCGGCTGCGGCTGCGCCCAGGGACGGGCCGGTGGCGACGCGGCCTGGCTGTCGCTGCTGCTATTGCTGCTGTCCGCCGGCGGGTGGCCGCGGGCGTTGCGCCGGAAGCTCAGGTCTCGTAGCCGCAGTAGACGTTATCCACCACGGCCTGGTTGTTGTCCTCGCCGCCGTCCTGGCACTCGTTGAACTGGCCGCTGCCGTCGCCGGTGTCGTCGGCGTTCACCCGCACGTCGAAGCTCATGAGCTGGAACTGCTCGGGCAGTTGCCAGGTGAGGGAGAAGTGCTCCAGCTGGCCGGGCAGCAGGCGCCGGGAGGTGTGCACGGTATCCACCAGGGTATCGCCGGCGTAGACGCTGGTGGCCAGGCCCGCCGGTGCCAGCCGGCTGCCCTGGTTCATGACGTCGAAGGAGATGTAGGCGGCGGTGTTCGACTCGCAAACCACCGTCAAGTTGATCACCACCAGGTCCGGGGCCCAGAAGACGCCCTCCCCCTGGACGTTCTGGCGGTAGTTGTTCAACCACTCCACCTCCCAGTTGTGCCGCTCGCGCCGGGGAACGGCGCCGTAGCGGTTGTCGGCGGAGCTGCAGGCGGAGTCGATGCCGTCGCAGACGTTGGTGACGTGGTAGCTGTGCTGGTTCCAGATGCGCCGGGTGCCCACCCAGTTGTCCAGGGCGTCGCCGAAGACGCGCAGCCCGGTAAAGCCGGTGAAGGTGTAGTTGTTGGCCGCCAGGACGATCTCCGCCCGGCCGTCGGCGTCGACGTCCACCACCAGGGGATACTCCAGCAGGGTGCCCGAGGGGTTGGAGATCTCGATGAGGATCTCGGCGTCGGTGAAACCGTCGCCGTCGGCGTCGCCGCTGCCGCCGGTGCCCTGGTACACGCGCAGGAACAGCTCGTCGTTGTAGACCACCTCGGCCCGGCCGTCGGCCTCGAAGTCGAACACCGAGGAGCCGGTGACGGCCGAGGAGTAGTCCTGGGTCTTGTGGGCCCAGAGCACGCTGCCGTCCGACTCGTAGACCAGGTAGTACCAGCGGGCGGCCAGGCCGATCTCCGGCTCCCCGTCGCCGTCGAAGTCGGCGATGGTGGGCGGGCCGCCGCCCGGGCGGCAGGCCTTGTGGGTGCTGCCGCTGCAGTCGTTGATGCCGTAGATGTCGGCGATGCGCGGTTGATCGAGCGGAATGGGCACCGACCACACCTCGCTGCCGTCGTGGTTGAGCAGCAGCAGCCGGCCGTCGACCGGCATGACGATCTCGGGATAGGGGTCGGCGTCGAAGTCGGCCACGGCCGGGTAGCCGCCGGCCGCCAGTTCCCAGATCACCTCGCAGTCGCCGTTGGCGTCGGCCCGGGCCCGGTAGGCCCCGCGGCCGCTGAGCACCTCCCGGGTGTCGCCGTCGAGGTCGAGGTCGGCGGCGGCGGGAACCCGGGAGCCGGTGGGGAAGCGGCAGAGCACGGCCCCGTCGTGGGTGAGCACGGCGTCGCTGGTGATCACCTCGGGGCTCCCGTCGCCGTCGAGATCGGCGATGGCCGGCCCGCCGGTGGCGCAGCCGGTGCCCGGGGCCTCCCAGTACAGGGAGCCGTCGGCGTGGAAGGCATAGGTGCCGGCGATGGCATGGTCGGTCCCCAGTTGCTCGTCGATGACGATCTCCGCCACCCCGTCGCCGTCGAGGTCACCGACCGCCGGGCAGCTGCCCGGGTGCACGTCGTAGGCGGTGACGTTGAGGTGCTCGCCGGAGCCGTCGCCGCTGACCACCCGCAGCACCCCCCGGCCGTTGTAGTTGCCGCCGGAGTGGAAGGTGGCGAAGACTATATCGGGAATGTCGTTCTGGTCCACGCGGCCGTCGTCGTTGTCGTCGGTGAGGTTGGCCACCACCGGGGCCATCATGATCTGGTTGAAGTCGGGCTCCACGGTGCTGCCGCTCCACTGCCACTCTTCCTGGGGATCGAACACGCCCACCGGGGGCCGGTAGATGCAATCGCCCACCACCTCGGCATCCAGGCATACCCCCAGGTCGACTTCGCACACCTGCCCCGGCGGGCAGTCGCTCTGGCTCTGGCAGGTGCCGCGCGGGCTGGTGCAGGAGAAGCCGTAGCAAATCTCGCCGACCTGGCAGCACAGCTCCAGGTCTCGCCCGCAGCGCTGCTGCGCGCCGCAGTCGACCAGGCAGCGTTCGTTCTCGCACACCTGCCCGTCTTCGCAGCAGAGCCGGTTGCCGTGGCCGCAGCGCACGCCCGAGCAGGGCGGCAGGCAGACGCCGTCGACGCACTGGTAGTCTCCCGGGCAGCAGTCGCCGCCCCTTTCGCAGCGTTCCTCCTCGGGACAGGCGGTCTCGCAGCGGCCGTCCTGGCAGACCTGGTTGGAGCCGCAATCGGCCCGGGAACGGCAGTCGACGCAGCGGCCGCCGACGCAGAACTTGCCACCCGGGCAGTCGCCGTCCACGGAACAGGCACCGGCGTCGGCACCGCCGGTCGTGTCGCCGCAGGCCGGGACCAGCACCGCCGCGGCCAGGAGTAGCGGCCGGGACCAGGAACGAATAGTCTTTCTTTTCATGGTGGGCACCCTCGTCGCCGGGGCAGCGGTCCCGGCCGTCACCGGCGGCGACCGTGACCCGCTACGGGTTGCCGAGACAGTATAACCTTGCGGGGATTGATTAGACAACCGGGCCGCCCGCGACCCCTACTGCTGCAGGCAGCAGCCGATGTGCGGCTCGGCGCCGCAGACACTCCAGGTGTCGATATCGTCCCTGCATACGAGGGGGGAATCGCAGGTACCATCGCGGCGGCAGGGCTGCTTGAGACCCCCGGCCTCGACGCAACAGCCGATGTGCGGAGGGACACCGCAGAAGAGATCCGTGTCGATGTCATCCCGGCATTCCGACCCGTCGTCGCAGGTACGATCGCTGCGGCAGGGCTGGCCGGCGCCCCCGGCCTCGAGGCAGCACTGCCCGTAGCCGTTTTGCTCGCAGGCCTGGCCCTCGATGCAGGACAGGGAGGCGTCGTTGCAAGTACCGTCGTTCCCGCAAGGCTGGCCGAGACCCCCGGCCTCGGCGCAACAGGGATTGATACCGTACTGGTTGCAGATACTGTCGTTGAAGCAGCCGAGAGTATCTTCATCGCAGAGGCTGTCATTGATGCAGGGCTGGCCGGCGCCGCCGCGCAGCGGATCCTGGCAGAGGGTTCCGTCGCACTCCAGCCCGTCGTTGCAAACACCGCCCTCCTGGCAGACACCGTACACGGTTCCCTCTTCCAGGCAGCAGCCGATCTCCTGCGGCGCCGAGCACAGGGCACCGCTGTTCGTGGTGTGCGAGCAGGCCCAGCCGTCATCGTCGCAGCTGCCGTCCGCGTGGCAGGGCCGGTCGCGCCCTCCCACCTCGAGGCAGCGGTCGCCCACGCACTCGGCCGTGCCGTCGCAGCTGCCGTCGTCACGGCAGGGGCCGTAGAGAACGCCCTGCGCCAGGCAGCAGCCGACATCCTGCTGAACCTTGCAGGCCGCATAGCTGTTTTCGTCTTTCACACACTGCAGCTCGGCGCTGTCGCAGGTGCCGTCCCGCTTGCAGGGGTGCCCCGGGCTGCCCAGGTCGATGCAGCAGCCGTCCCCCCAACCGCAGTATTCCCATGGTTCGATCCAGCCTTGTACGCACTTGAGCTCGGCGCTATCGCACAGGCCGCCGTCGCAGGGCTGGTCGGCCCCACCGAAGTCGATGCAGCACTGCCAGTAGCCGTTTTGCTCGCAGGCATGGCCCTCGATGCAGGACAGGGAGGCGTCGTTGCAGGTGTTGTCGCTGCGGCAGGGCTGGCCGGCGCCCCCGGCTTCGAGGCAGCACTGCCCGTAGCCGTTTTGCTCGCAGGCCAGGCCCTCGATGCAGGACAGGGAGGCGTCGTTGCAGCCACTGCCCTCAAGGCAGGGCTGGCCGGCATCCCCGGCCGGAAGGCACATGGACACCCAGAACGGTTCCTGGTCCTGCCTTGTGAGACGGCGCTGCGCGCAGGCTTCGCCCGAGTCGCATTCTACGTGTCCCTCGCAGGCCTGGTAGCAGTAGTCGTCGCTGAACTCCACGGCCTGCCCGGCCGGCAGGCACTCGTGGGGGCAAGGGGTCTGCGGGCAGGCGTCGCAGGCGTCGCCGTGGCCGTCGGAGTCGCCGTCCTCCTGGCCGGGGTTGACCACCAGCGGGCAGTTGTCGTCGCTGTTGGCAAGGCCGTCGCGATCCTGGTCGAGCACCCGGTTGGCGTCGGGAACCGACTCGCTGGAGCCGATCTCCTCCAGCCGGGTGGCCAGGCGCCTGGCGACGAAGTCGACGTCCAGCTCAAGCAGCGCCT
>QMME01000151.1 GCA_003647095.1 Deltaproteobacteria bacterium | reverse complement strand
TTCACCATCGGCGAACTCGACAACTGGGCCATGGCCAACGTCATCTCCGGCAACGGCCGCCACGGTGTCTATATTTACGGCGCCAACCTGGCCAGCACCCGCGGCAACGGCATCTACAACAACATCATCGGCCTCGACACCTCCGGGGCCCAGGCCCTGGGCAACGCCGAGGACGGCATCATGGTCGTTGCCACGGTGGACAGCAACTTCATCGGCAATGACGCCGACTCGGGAACCAACCTCATCTCCGGCAACGGCGGCTCCGGCATCACCTTGCTGGGCGCTGCCGACACCAGCATCAAGGGCAACTGGATCGGCCGCAACTTCACCGGCGACACCCCGCGGCCCAACGCCTCCACCGGCATCACCCTGGGATGCACCGACAGCGCCTGCTGCGACGGCACCATCATCTACCAACACGACATCCTCTGGAACGGCGAAAACGGCATCGCCCTCTACGGCCCCAGCACCAACACCGATATCGGTTCGGGCAACGATATCTCCGGCAACTCCGCCAGCGGCCTGCTGGCCATGCTGGCCGACAACACCAACACCCTTCACAACAATGATATCAACGATAACGGCATAGAGGGCGCCTTCCTGGTGGGCAGCTCCTTGGGAGTTATTGGCAATGCTCTTTCCGGCAACAACGACTGGGGAGTGGCTTCAATTCCCTACTACGCCAGCACCTGGGGGCCGGGCGGGGCCGGCGACGACGTCACGGGCAACTCCCGGATACAAGGCAACACCATCGAGAACAACCTTGCCGGTGGCATCATCAGCCAGGACACCGAGCCCGCCAACGGCACCACCCTGGGCAGCGACAACACCATCGGCGACAACAACGGCAACCTGGACGTGCTGCAGGCCTGGTTCGGGGCGGTGGAGATCCTCGACGACGGTACTCCTCACACCCCTATAACCACCGGCACCTACCAGGTCAACCTGTCGAACGGACTGGGCTACTCGTTGGACGGCAGCACTCCCGACGGTGGTTTGTGGGGGCCCGACGGCGGCGGCAGCGTCTCGCCCTTCACCTACGATGACGTCTACACCTGGTTCTTCGTGCCCGCCTACCTGGTAACCAACAACGGCACCTTCTACCAGGCCAATCCCTGGACGGTGACCGTGGTCGGCCCCACCAGCGGCTCGGCCGGCTACACCTTCGACGGGGTTAACAACGATCCCGACCTGGGCGGCCAGCCGGCCGGCATCATGACCGGCAGCGAGTTCCGCTACCAGGTGGCCGAGGTGATCACCTACCCAGACGCCGACCAGGACGGAGTGATCGACACCGACGACTGCGCTCCCAACGACGCCAACTACCAGGGTCCCGCGGGTGTTCCCTGTGACGCCGACAGTGACGGTTACTGCGACGACGCCATCTCCGGACAGGTGCAGCAAAGCTTCTGCCCCAACGACTGCGTGGCCGTGATGTGCGATCCCAGCGACTGCGACGACAACAGCGCCGCCGTCAATCCCGGGGTCACCGAGGCCGCCTTCGGCGACGCCATGTGTACAGACGGCATCGACAACGACTGCGACGGCGACATTGACATTGACGACGCCGGCTGCTGGGAGTGCACCGGTGACGCCGACTGCGACGACGGCGACGTCTGCAACGGCCTGGAGATCTGCCTGAACCACGTCTGCCAGTCGGGCACAGCACTGTTCTGCAACGACAACGACGACTGTACCACCGACAGCTGCGATCCCGCGTCCGGCTGCCAGTACAGCTTCAACAACGATCCCTGCGACGACGGCCAGTTCTGCACCGTCTCCGACACCTGCGACGGCGCCGGCAACTGTGTCGGCCAGGTGCGCGACTGCAGCAGCGAGACCGACCAGTGCAACACCGGTATCTGCGACGAGGGCCAGCAGGCCTGCGTCAAGTTACCCCTCTCCGACGGCACTGCCTGCGACGACGGCAACGCCTGCACCATGAACGACAGTTGCCTGGACGGCGCCTGCACCGGCGAACTGCTGGATAACGACGATGACGGTTACGTGGACGAGGCCTGCGGCGGCAACGACTGCGACGACAGCCTGGCAGGAGTAAACCCCGGTGCCTCTGAAGGTCCGGCCGGTGACGCCAGCTGCAGCGACTCGCTCGACAACGACTGCGACGGCGCCACCGACGGTGACGACACCGGCTGCCAGGTGACCGACCAGTGCGGCGACGGCGTGCGCACCGGCTCCGAGGAATGCGACGACGGCAACACGGAGAACGGAGACGGCTGCGACGACTCCTGCGTGGTAGAGGAAGGCTGGGCCTGCCGTACCTCGGTGGAGCCCAACCTGTGCGGCACCGCCGGTGTGGCCGGAGACCTGGTGATCACCGAGATCATGCAGAATCCTTCCTGCGTCGGCGACGCGTACGGCGAGTGGTTCGAACTTCTCAACGTCTCCGGTCACGACATCGTCCTGCGCGGCTGGATCGTCTTCGACGTGGACTCCGACGATCACGTAGTCGCCACCGGGTTGGCCCTGGCCGACGGCGACTATCTAGTTTTATGCCGTAACGGCGACAGCGCCGTCAACGGCAACATCGCCTGCGATTACCAGTACTCTGGATTCACTCTCGGCAATGCCGACGACGAGCTCATCCTGGCCGATCCCGGTGACGTCGAGATCGATCGTGTCGTCTACGACGACGGTGACACCTTCCCCGATCCCAACGGGGCCTCCATGTCGCTGGACCCGGCGGCCAGCACCGCCACGGCCAATGACGACGGCAGTAACTGGTGCGAGGCGGCTTCCCCCATAGCGGGCGGCTGCGGTGACCTGGGCACTCCCGGTGCGGCCAATCCCGCCTGTAGCTCCTGCCCCGACGCCGACGCCGATGGATACCAGGCCGCTTCTTGCGGCGGCGACGACTGCGACGACAGCGATGCCGCCGTAAACCCGGGCGCCAGCGAGGTCCCCTGCGACGGTAAGGACAACGACTGCAACGAGGCCACACCCAACGACACCAATCCCAGCGACGACGACGGTGACGGTTTCAGCGTGGGTTGTGGCCAGGACTGTAACGATAGTGACAATACTGTATACCCCGGGGCCACGGAGATCTGCGACGACGGCATCGACCAGGACTGCAACGGCTCAGACCTGCCCTGCGACTGCCCCGACAGCGATGAAGACGGTTACCCTGACGCCAGCTGCGGAGGCAGCGATTGCAACGATGCCGATACCAGTATCCATCCGGGTGCGGAGGAAATTCTCTGCGACGGTGTCGACAACGACTGCAGCGATACCACTCCCGACGACGTCGATCCCAGCGACAATGACAGCGATGGTTTCAGCGTGGGTTGCGGCCGGGACTGCAATGACGAGGATGCCTCCGTCCATCCCGGAGCCACCGAGGTATGTGAAGACGGTATCGACCAGGATTGCAACGGCAGCGATCTGCAATGCGACTGCCCCGACGCCGATTCCGACGGTGCCTTCGACTCGAACTGCGGCGGCAGTGATTGTGACGACAACGATGCCGACATCAACCCGGCGGCGGAAGAGATCTGCGACGGCACCGATAACAACTGTGACGGTAACAGCGACGAGGGATTCGGGCAGATCACCTGCGGCGAGGGTGCCTGCCAGGTAACCGTCGAGGAGTGCCTGGACGGCCAACTGCAGCAATGCCAGCCGCTCGATCCTCCCGAGCAGACGGAACGGACCTGCGGCGACAACGTTGACAACGACTGCGACGGTTTGACCGACTCCGACGACGGCGATTGCCAGGGGTGTACCGATGCCGACGGTGACGGCTACCAGGACGCTGCCTGTGGTGGTGACGATTGTGACGATAACGACGAACTGGTACACCCCGGTGCCGATGAACTGTGCACCGACAACATCGACAACGACTGCGACGGCTTGACGGATTTCGACGACAGCGAAATGTGCCAGCGGGGCTCGTCCGGGTGTGGGTGCTCGACCACCCACTCTCCAGCGACCGGCCTGGCCATGTTGCTGGGACTGTTGCTTCTGTTCAAGCGCCGCCGCCGGTAAAGTCGTTCGCCAGGCTTCTACGGCAACCATGATACCCGCCGCCGTCTGGCCGGTGCGGGAGGTGTAGATTGCGCTGGTCGCTGGCCAGCAAGATATTCATCGGCTTCAGCATCATTCTGGCCATGTTTGGCACCGTGACCATCTACGGCGTGGCCAAGCTGGGTTCCTTGCGCCTGCGTCTGGGAGAGGTCAACCAGGGGCTGTTGCCGCTGCGGCGCAGCGCCGGAGAACTCAGCACGCTGCTGGAGGTAACCCGCAAGACCATCGATAGCGTGGTGCGTTTCGACAATGTCTCCCGGCAACGGAGGCTGTTGGAGAGGCGCCAGCGTTATTTCCTGCGGGATTTCGATTCACGACTGCAGACCCTGACGGGCAGACTGGCGCAGGTGGAGCGCATGCCCCACTTCGCCCAGCAACAGGGCTTTTTCGGCAACATTCGCAAGAATCTCGACGCCGTGCACCGCACCTCCGGCCAGTTCGGCTCCACCCTCGAACAACTGGTGCAGAGTATCGACGTGGAGATGAACATCCCTCCTGATGTCACCCTGGTTCGCAACCTGGAACGCCAGGGTCGAGTCCTGGCCGGCCTGCTGTCGATGTTGGAACGAGCCATTCGCAGCCGCACCAATGCCACCATGCTGCACATGGAGTACGAGGCCAACCAGGCTTCGGGAGTGATACTGTGGTTGACCGGCCTGGCGGTGCTGGTCAGCATTCTGGTAACGGTGTTGTCCCTGCGCGCCCTGCGACCGGTACGGCAACTCGTGGAAGCGGCCCAGCGCATCTCCCGTGGCGACTTCGGCCAGCAGGTGGAGTACCAGGCCAGCGACGAACTGGGGCTGCTGGTATCGGAATTCAACCGCATGGCCCGCTCCTTGTCGCGACGCGAGGAAGACCTGCAACGTCACCGCCGGGAGATGGAACGAATCAACCTCAAGCTGCGCCAGTCGGGGTTGGATCTGGAACTCATGAAGCTGTACAACGAGAACATCATTCGTTCCATTCCCGCCGGTATCGTGGTGCTCGACCCCCAGGGCCTGGTGACGACCATCAACCCCACCGCCTGTCGTCTGTGGAACCTGGACCCGGAACGGGATATCGGCCTCCCGCTCAAACAACTGGCCATCGCCGCATCCCTGGCGGACATCATCTCCAACTGGGAACAGATACTCCAGGGCCAGGGCGATCGTCTCTATGAAGCCCTGGAGTTTCAGGTGGATTCCGCGGATGGCCCGGGGCAACGAACCCTGCTGGTCGATCTGAATGTCACCGCCCTGGTGGGAACCGATGGTAATGTCCAGGGAGTGCTGCTGGTGGGAGAAGACGTCACCGAGAAGGTTCGGACCAAACAGGCCTTGATTCAATCCGAACGCCTGGCCACAATCGGCCGCATGTCTGCCATGGTGGCCCACGAGATCCGCAACCCCTTGAGTTCCATCGGCCTCAACACCGAACTGTTGCAGGAGGAAATCGCCGAACGCCTTCCCGCGGAAAGCGAGGAGGCAACAGCCCTGCTCAAGAGCATCTGCCGCGAGGTGGATCGTCTCACCGAGGTCACCGATGAATACCTGAGATTCGCCCGCCTGCCCAAACCACAGTTGGTTCCCGAGCATCTACCGGTTATCCTGCAGGAACTGCTGCAGTTTGTTGCCGGGGAACTGCGTGAGGCCGGCATCGAGCTGCACGAGCGGCTCCAGTCCGACCTGCCCCCGGTCAAGGCCGATGCCAACCAGCTACGTCAGGCCTTCCTGAACCTGTTGCGTAACTCCATGGAAAGCATGCCCCAGGGCGGCCGGCTGACCGTCTCCTCGGAGGCCGTGGACGGCCTCGTCAGGGTGCGTATCAGTGATACCGGCCGGGGCATCGATCCCGACTCGCTGGATCACATCTTCGATCCTTTCTTCTCGACACGGGAGAACGGTACCGGGCTGGGCTTGTCGCTGACCCAGCAAATCGTCTCCGAGCACGGCGGCCACATCCGCTGCGAAAGCCGGCCCGGACAGGGGACTGCCTTCGTGGTCGAGCTTCCCACCGTTTCGACTCCACCGGATCCAGGCAACGGTCAGCAACAATCCCACCAGGGTTGAGCAAGGATCTTGCATGGCTGTCGGCACCCAGATCGGCAATTACTCATTGAAAAGAAAACTGGCCCGCGGTGGCATGGCAGACATCTTCCTCGCCACCCGTCCCGGCCAGGACGGTGAGCAGCTGTTCGTGGTCAAGATGATCCTGCCGGAACGACTGCGCGATCCCCAGGCGTTGAAACTGTTCCTGGGAGAGGCCAGGTTGGCCAAGATGTTACGTCACCCCAACATCGTCCAGATCGTCACCCTGGACCGAATCGACAACTATTTCTATATCGCCATGGAATACGTTGCCGGGGAGACCCTCCATGCCATGCTGCTGCGGGCGGCCCAGCGAAAACTGCGTATCTCACCCCGGCAGTGCGCCGCCATAGTACGCCAGGCCTGCCAGGGGCTGGCCTATGCCCACGAGCTGACGGCTCCTGACGGCCAACCACTGAAAATCGTGCATCGCGACATCTCTCCCTCGAACATGATGCTCTCCTACAACGGGTGCGTGAAGCTGCTCGACTTCGGCATCGCCGCGGCCCGCATCCGGCGCGCCGGCTTTCCCCAGGGCAAGGCCCTGGGCAAGCGGGGCTACATGTCTCCCGAGCAATGCCGGGGCAACGACGTCGACCTGCGTTCAGACATCTTCTCGCTGGGGGTGGTATTCTGGGAGTTGCTGGCGGGAGGCTCCCTGTTCTCCACCTTGCCTGCCGAACAAATGAGCGCGGCCATTCTCTCCGGACAGGTAGAGCGCCCCTCCCGCTATTGCCCCGGCCTGGACACGGCCATCGAAGAAGTGGTCATGAAGGCCTTGCAGGTGGATCGCCAGCGACGCTACCAGTCGGCCCTGCAGATGGAAGCAGCCATCCTGCAGGCCGTTCCCGATCTTCCCGGGGAACAGGAACTGGCCCAGATGCTGCGGGAACTCTTTTCTGCCGACCAGGAACTACGTTCCCGGCGCGGGGAATGTGGTGAACCCATAGACCTGGAGACCTTGCTGTTCGATGATCTCCAGGCCCAGCCCCCCCCGCGCCACCCGCTGCAACGTCCGCAGGCCGCCTTCCTGTCGCCCTTTACCAAGGTTTTCCTGTTGCTGGTCGCACTGCTGCTTGGTGCTGCCATGGCGCTGCTGCTGTGGGCCAGCACGCCGGACAGAACGCCGGCTCCTGCTCCCGGACCGGCTGTCGACAACCTCCTGGGAACCCTGCAGGTGGACTCCTCGCCCCGCGGAGCCGACATCACCATCGATGGTCGCGCTACCGGCAAGACCACCCCGGCAACGTTCACCGGCTTGCCCCTGGACAGGCGCTTGCAGGTCACCCTGAGCAAGGACGGCTTTCGGACCTGGACCGGCACGGTAATGCTGGAAAACGACATCTCACGACGAATGTACACCATGTTGCAGCGGGCTGGACAATAGCCGCTTCATACAGGACAATCACGGCTCGAGATGGAACCCGCCCTGGCACAACTCCGGCAACTGCTGAGTGGACTGTTGCGTATACAGCCCGGCGAGGGGGGCAAAACCGCCAAGATGTTCGGCGTGCTGTTTTGCGTGGTGGGTTTCTTCATCGCCGCCCGGGTGGCCCGCGACAGCTTGTTCCTGAGCCGCTACTCAGTGGACTACTTGCCCATGATGTACATCTGGGTAGCCCTGGGTGTCAGCCTGCAGTCGTATCTCTATTCCAAGATCGCCGATCGCTTTCGCCGCGATCGCCTGGTAGTGGTCAGCTTGGCGGTAATCCTGGTGTTGCTGTTGCTGGCCCGGCAGATGCTTTCCTGGGCAGGAGACTGGCTCTATCCCCTGCTCTACGTATTCGTCGAACTGGCCGGCACCCTGCTGATTATCCAGGTCTGGACCATGGCCAACGACGTATTCACCACCCGCGAGGCCAAGCGCCTGTTCAGTATCGTGGGGGCCGGCGGGGTGATCTCCGCCATGGCCGTGGGTTTCGGAGTCAGGGCCGTTGTCAAGCAGGTGGGCACCGAGAACCTGCTGCTGGTGGCCGGCACCCTGCTGCTGCCGGCCATGCTCCTGGTATGGCGGCTTTCGGTAACCTGCCGGCCCGAACTGGTGGCTACCCTGACACAACCGCAACGGCGTGGAGCCAGCGGAATTCGTTTCAAGTCCGATTGGTCGCGCTTCTGGAACAACCGGCAATTGCTGACCATCGCCGGGTTGACGCTGGTCCTGGGGTTCACCATCACGCTGGTGGACTACCAGTTCAAGGTTGCCTCCCGGCAGAACTTCCTGGGCCAGGAAGACCGCCTGGCCGCCTTTTTCGGAATGTTCTGGGCCATTACCGGGGCCATCAACTGCCTGGTGCAGTTCTTCCTGACCAGCCGCCTGCTCGAGCGTCAGGGGATTCTCTTCGCCTTGCTGTTGTTGCCCCTGGCACTGTTCGGCGGCGGCCTGACGGTGCTGGCATTTCCCGCCCTGTGGAGCGTGACCCTGCTGAAAGGTTCCGAGGCGGTACTGCGCTATACCATCAATGACTCCTCCAGCCAGTTGCTCTACCTACCCGTACCCAGTCACTTCCGGGGTCGGGCCAAGGCCTTCATCGACGGCATCGTGCGCCAACTTTCGGTGGGTTTGTCCGGTGCCTTCCTGGCCTGGACCTTGCCCGGTTTCCCTTCGGCAACAGTAGGATGGATTCTGCTGGCACTCTGTCTGTCCTGGGTCCTGGCAGCCGGCCTGGCCCACCGTCATTACTATCGTTCCCTGTTCGCCTCGCTGCGTACACGCAGTTTCCAGCTCCGGGAAACTCGTGCCGCCATTCCCGACGAAGCTGCCACCCGCTTGCTCAAGAAGGCCCTGCAACAGCAAGACGAACAGACCGTGCTGCATGCGCTGGAACTGGCAGCCAACCGCCCGGTGGTCGACTGGTCCGACGAG
>QMME01000150.1 GCA_003647095.1 Deltaproteobacteria bacterium | reverse complement strand
CCCCGGGGTGAGGTCGGCGCCCCGGGGGGAGGGGATGAGGATGGAGCTTGTCTTGCTGCCCCCCACCCGGTCGGCCTGCGGCCGACCACCCTCCCCCACGGGCTTCATTGAGTCCGCGGCACGGACCCCCGGGGGGAGGGGATGAGGAAGAGAGGTGATCTGGGGGGGGACGTCCTGTTGCGGTCGACAGGTGCGGAGGTGTCAGCTATAATAATGCCGTGATCACCCGCAGCGGGTTCGGGAGGACGCCATGACAGAGCGGCAAATCAGGAAGGCCATCGCCAAGGTGTTGGCCGGCTTCTCCGCCGAGCTGCGTGGGGTCAGGGTGGTGCTTTTCGGCTCCCGGGCACGTGGCACGGCACGGCCGCGTTCGGACTACGACCTGGGTCTGCTCGGCAGCGGCCGGCTGGATGCCAGGCTGCTGTTCGACATTCGCGATGCGCTGGAACGTCTGCCCACCCTGGCACGATTCGATGTCGTCGACCTGGGACGCTCGGACGAGCAGTTCCGCAGCCGGGTGCTTGAACACGCCGAGGTGATTTTCCATGCCTGAAAAGATGTTGGCCGCCTTCGCGCAGGCCCTGGAGAGGTTCCGGCAGGCGCTGGAAACGGATGCCGAAAGCGATCTCCTGCGGGCCGGTTGCATACAGTACTTCGAGTTCTGCTTCGAACTGGCCTGGAAAAGCATCAAGGTCGTGGCCGGCCGGGCCGGGCAGCTCGACTGCCTCTCTCCCCGGGCGGCACTGAAACAGGCGTTCGCCAATCGGTGGATCGATGAGGAGGAGATCTGGTTGGACATGCTGGAGTCCCGCAACCTGATGGCACACACCTACAGCGCCGAGGCGGCCCTGCAGATCTACCGTCACCTGGCGGGATACCTGCCGGAGATGGAAAGGCTGCTTCAGGTGCTCGAGAAGGAGCTGTGAAAACAGCGCTCCGACATCACCGCCGCGCAGCTTTCGACTCCACCGGCTGCCCCCACCCGGTCGGCCTGCGGCCGACCACCCTCCCCCACGGGCTTCATTGAGCCTGCGGCACGGACCCCCGGGGGGAGGGAGGAGAGGAAGGTTCTGGGGGTTGGCATGATTGTTGCTTACTTTGCCCAACAGATGAGATCGCACAAGGAAACAAAAGGACTTTTCCCCTTCCGGATGTGTGTGATTTATACCACAGTGTGGTTGATCGCACACATGGCAACTGCATCGGCGGCCCCGGCGAGCGACCCGGAGCACTTCACCAGCGGCGAGTTCAACGGCACCCTTAGCTGGGACAGTATCAGCGCCGTCGAAAGCGGCATCTATCGTTTCGGCGGCTCGGCCGCCTGGTTCGTTCTCGACGGCGTGGCCGTGGGCTACGAGCAGCAGTTCGTGATGCCCCGCGGCGAGCAACTGGAAAGCCGCTCCTGGGGCTTCGTCCGCCTGGTTCCCTTCCGCGACTGGCCGCTGGCGCCCTTCCTGGCCCTGCGCCTCGGCTACTACTACCTGCCGGACACCGGCGCCGCCGCCGCCGGGTTCGGCTGTGGCTTTACCGTGTTCCTCAGCAAGCACGTGGCCTTCGAGGCCAGCTTCCGCACCCAGCTGGTGTTCCATCCCCAGACGGAGATGGAACACCAGCAAGAGGTCGATACCCACTTCGCCCTGTACTTCTGAACCCGGCCGACGGGTGCGGTAACTACCCGATTTTTCGCAAAAGAGTCGGGGGGCTGCACCCCAACGTCGCAAAAAGCAACGATGGGGTTTCATGATGAACACTTCAACCCCGCAGTTGCTCATGCAACTTCAGGGTGCAGAAACCCCGGTGCAGGTCTAAAGTCGGTCCGGCAACTGCCGATGTCGAGGATCGGCGGCGGCGGCGGCGGTGATGGTGACGCACCCTGACGAATCTTCCGGACCGGCGGAGGGTTACATGGCTCGAAGCGATCCTGCATTGATGGAAGCGGTGTTCATCTGGGCCCCCGTGCCGCGCTGCGGCACCGGGCTGCTGCAGCGGCTGGTGACCTCCTCGCGCCAGGTGCTGGTATTCGGCGAGGACGCCTTCCTGGTCCAGGTGCTGCCGCGCTCCCTGCTGGCCCGGCACGATGCCCGCGCCGAGACCGAGCAGGCCGCCGCCGAGCTGGCCTCGGGAAACCTGCACGGCTGGTTCCCCGCCGCCCTGCCCTCTTTCCAGCACTACTCGTCCGCCCTGGCGACGTCCTTTCACGCCGTCTGCGCGGCCTACCAGGCCGCCGCCGAAAAGGCCGGCTTCGGCCGCTGGGGAAGCAAGTTTCCCGCCTTCTCGGCCCGGGAGTACGCGCTCATCCAGTCGCTGCTGCCGCGCTCGCGCCACCTGTTCGTCTACCGCCACCTGGTCGACGCCCTGGCCTCCATAAAGGCCCGCAAGTGGCTAAAGACCCCCTCCGACCTGGAACGCTTCTGCCGCGACTGGGTGTCGCGGGTCGGCGACGCCCTGGAGATGGCCCGCTCCGGAGAACATCCCCGCCTGCTGGCCGTGCGTTACGAGTGGCTGTGCTCACACCAGCAGCGGGAAGCCGAGGCCATAAGGGAGTTTCTCGGCCTGGAGAGGCTCGACCTGGAGGTGTTCGCTCACCGGGTCAACACTTTCAAGGGAGACGAGGCCCGCGGATTCTCCCGCCGGCAGTACATCCGGCCCGAGCCGCTCACCACCGGGGAACTGGCCCGGGTGCGGCAGCTGGCCGGGCCGCTTCTCGAAAAACTGGGCTACCTGAAAGACGACGACCGCAAGCAGGCCCCGGCGGCCTGAACCGGCGGCCTCCTTGCCACATCCCTGCCGGCGTCATCGAGAGACTGCCGCCCTGACCAACCGGTCACCTGTCGGACCGCTGATGCCTGCTCATCCAGGCAGACACCAGCCGGCCCTTGGCGGCATCGCTGCCGGCGAACAACGCCCGCGCCCGCCGGGCCAGCGACAGGGCCCGCCCACGGTCCCCGCCGCCTCCCCACAAGGCCCGGGCCAGGGCGAACATGGTCTCGGCCCGCAACTTTTCCGGCACCCGGCCCTGCCGGCGAATGGCCAGGGCCCGCTCCAGCAAGGCCACGGAACGCGCGTGAACGCCGGCCGCCAGCAGGCACCCGCCCTCGCCGTCCAGGCAATAGGCCAACAGGGGATGGTCTTCGCCCAGCGACTTTCTGAAAATCCCTGCCGCTCGCCGGAAATACTCCAGGCTATCGGTGCACCTGCCCTGCTTCTTCATCAACATGGCCAGATTGGTGTAAGCGATACCCACCTTGGGGTGATCAGCCCCCAGTCGCTGGCGGTAGATGGCCAGTGTCCGCTTGATGTACTCCAGGGCCTTGTCGACCTCGCCCTGGCTGGACAGGACATCGGCCAGGTTGTTGTAGATGATCGCCACCCGGGGGTGGGTGGGCCCCAGAGTCCGCCGCCAGATCTGCAGCGCTTTCTCGAGTGTTTTCCTGGCCGCCCGGTAATCTTTCATCTCCACCAGGGCATTGCCGGCCAGGTTGAGCGTATGGGCCACCTCGGGGTGGTCCTCCCCCATGGCCCCGGCCAGCAGTTCCCTGGCCTTCTGGAAGTTGCCCAGGGCCCTGCTCTTCTCGCCGCTGCGCAACAACAACAGGCCGGTGTCGCACAAGAACCGGGCCCGCAGCAGAACATCGTCGCCGGCCAGCGTAATCAGGGCATCGACGACGGGCATGGCCAGCAAACCCTGGGCCGGCTTCACCTTCAGGTTGCTCTCCACGTACAGCAGCTGCAGCGCCGCCCGGGCCAACACCTCGCTGACACCGCTGGCGGCGGCCTCCGTACAGGCCTGCCGGAGACTCTCCTGCGCGGCCTCGATCTTGCCGTCCCGGGCACTGAGCCAGCCGTACAGTTGCAGGGCCCGCGATAGCAACGGCCGGTATCCCAGGTGCCGGGCCGCGTCCACGGCCTCCCGGGCCAGGACGGTCCCCTGGTGGTAGCGGCCGGTTCGCAGCCTCGCCTCGGCGTCATCGAGCCGGGCCTGGATCCTCTCCACCTCCACCCGGGCTTGCCCGGGAGGCGGCGCCACCGGCGAGGCCAGCCGCCTGTCATCGGCACACTCCTGTATGCGGGGCAAGCTGGCCGCCGCCTGTACCGCCTGGTCGACGACTTGCTTGTCCGAACTGCCGGCAAACAGGCTGGTCAACGCCCGTAATTGTCCCAGGTGTCGTTGCAGGCAGGCCCGGCGGCGGTCGAAGATCTCCGCCGGCCTTTCGTAGGCGGCGACACAGGCCTGGCTGGCCGCCTCCTGCCAATGGCGGGCATAGCGGTCCAGGACGGCGGCGGTCAAACGATAGCTGTCGTCTGCTGCCGGTGCACCGCTGGCCCGGAAGGCCCGCTGTACCCGTCCCTTCACCCGTTCATCCCATACTCCCTGCAGCTGCCGCTCCACCCCCTGGCAAGGCAAGTCAGGCCGGCCGCTCCAGACGAACAGGCCAACGCCCAGCAGCAACAACAGGGCGGCTGCCAGCAGGGGCCGCCGATAGCCGACGAGCCGGGGACGTTCGTGCAGTTGCTGCAGCAACTCCGACAACGAGGGGTAACGTTGCCGCGGGTCGGCGGACAGCCCCCGGAGCAGGGCGGCGTGAATGCGCGCCGGCACCTTGCTGTCGGCCGGCGGCTGGCATACCTTCCCGGCCAGGATGTTGTCTCGCAGCTCACGGTGCGATTTTCCCGAAAAGGGTCGGCAGCCGTACAGGGCCTCGAACAGGGTGACGCAGAAGGAAAACTGGTCACTCCTGGCGTCAACCGGCTCCCCCCGGTACTGCTCCGGGGCGATGTAACCCGGAGTACCCATGAGGACCCCTTCCACGGTAAGCGGCTCGACGCTGTTCACCGGGGGAAACGGCGAAGAGTCGTCGGACAAGGGAACCGGAAGCGGGGAAACCTCTTCCAGAGAGGCCCGGGCCAGGCCGAAGTCCAGCACCCAGGCACGTTCATCGGTGGAGACGATGATGTTCTCCGGCTTGAAATCACGGTGGATGATGCCCGCGCCATGTGCCGCAGCCAGTCCCTGCCCGGCCTGCAGCATCACCGACATTATCCGCCGCCAGGAGGGATGCTGCTGCTTGAGCCATCTGCGCAAGGACACCCCCGCGGCGAACTCCATGGCGATGAAGATGCTGTCGCCGTAGATGCCGGCGTCATAGACGGTGATGACATTCGGATGGGAGAGCCGGGCCAGGACATGCGCCTCGCGCTGCAGCCTTTCGCGTGCCCGGCTCAGGTTTCCCCGGCGCACGGCCAGGAGCTTGAGCGCCACCTTCCGCTCCAGATCGGGATCGAAGGCATGGTAGACCGCTCCCATTCCCCCCTGCCCGATCTTGCGCTGGACCACGTAGCGCCCCACCAGGGTGCCCGGAGGCAGGTCCTGGTGGCGTTGCCTGACCGGGGGGGGGACATCGTGGAGGGTCTCGATCTCGGTCTCCCGGCTGTCCTCCATGAGCCGCCGCAGGGCCTGCTCGTCCGTCAGCGACAGTCGCCTGCCGGCCGACTCTTCCTTGCCGTCTCCGTCCCTGGCCATGGCCTCGTTATCCCGCCTCCGCGCCGGGCGCCGGCCTGCCGGTGACCGGCAACCGGCTGAATGAATAGTATAGCAAAAAAACGCCCCCATCTCATGGCCGGCCTCGCCGGGCCGACGATCGTTGCCAAGGCGCCGGTGACAACCATAGAATGACGGACATGGAGTACCTCGAGGTACTGGCACGAAACCTGGGCGATGAGCATCGTCGCCAGTTGGCCGAGCGGCCGGCCCTGGCGGAGATGTTGCCCGACATGCTGGCCCGGGCGGAATCGCGTTGGCCCGGCATCGCGGTGGAACGCGGCGCCTTCATCGCCCACCTGGCCGGTTCGCTGCGCAGTGATCTTTCCCTGGAACAGGCCCTGCAGCGGCTGCGCATCGAGGAGCTGTACCTGAGCTTCGCCTGCGCCCGGGGCGACGAGCAGGCCATCGCCATCTTCTTGTCCGAGTTCCTGCGCCCGGCGGCAACCAGCCTGCTCAACCTGAAGCTGCGGGAAAACGAACGGGAAGAGATCCTGCAACTGGTCCAGTACCGCTTGCTGGTATCCGAGGAATCGCGCCCGGCGCGTATCCTGTCCTTCGCTGCCTGGGCTCCCCTGAAAAGCTGGTTGCGGGCGACCATCCTCAACCTGGCGCTTAACCAGATCCGCGACCGGAAACGCGATCTTCTTTTCGAAGCTTCGGAATACGTGGAAGTACCCGCCACCACCGGCAACCTGGAGCTGGAGCACTTCAAGCAGCTCTACCAGGATGAATTCAAGCAGTGCTTCCGCCAGGCGGTGTTGAAACTGGAACCACACCAGAGAAACCTGCTGCGCCTGCACTACCTGGCGGGAATGAGCATCGATCGCCTGGCCGGCATCTACAACATCCACCGGGCCACGGCGGCCCGCCGCCTGCAGAGGATCCGTCAGATCCTGGTGGAAGACACCCGCGACATCATGAGCGCCAGGCTGGGGCTGTCCGGACCGCGGTTGGAAAGCATCCTGGAAATAGCGCTCAGTCGCCTCGACGTCAGTATCCACGACATGCTGGCCACGGTGGAGTGGAAGGAAGGGGTCTGAACAGCGCTACCGGGCCTGGAGGGACTCGTCCCGCCGGCGCAAGTACTCCGTCCGGTAGCGGTGCAGGCGTTCCTGCAGCGAATTACCATCGCCCAGCCGCCGCAGCAACAGTTCGGCCATCGCCAGCAGGACGTCGATATCCCGGCGACCTTCCCTCCCCGCGACGTACAAACCCACCAGCTCCACGGCCACTTCCGCTACCAGCCATTCATCATGGGCCCGGGCGGCCGCGGCCAGGGCGCGTTCCAGGTAGGGTGCCGCCTGTTGCCGATCGCCGCCGGCCAGCAAATACCTGGCCAGCATGAACAGGACGCGGCTCTGCAACTCGTCGCTGTCCAGCCCGGGGAGTTGTTCCTCCACCACCAGGGCCAGCTGGCGCGCCGGATCGTAAAAACCCAGCTGCGCCAGGGCCACGGCCAGGTGCGCGGGCACCAGCAGCGACAACATGAAGCGGGTCGACACCATCCAGTCCGGGTACTCGATCCGCCACAACGACTCCACCGAGCGACAGCCGGCGATTGCCGGCAGCTTCTCGACCGCGCCCGGCAAACGGGCGGACAAGTCATCATCGGCGTGCCCGGCCACGACGCTGGCCAGGGCCCGCAGCTGCCAGAGCCGCCAGTCCAGGCAACGGTACCTCAGCCACTGGGTGTAGAGTGACTGGGCGCCGCGTTCCTGGGTGGCCCGGCAAGCCAGCAGGCGTTGCTCGGCAAGTTTCCTGCTGCCGTCCCGTAGCACGCCCACGGCTCGGCGTAACGCCTCCGGCAGCCCGGGCCCGGTGCGGTCCCGGTAGTTGCTCCCTACCTCGCCCCCGAACCGGGACAGCTCCGGCACCAGGTTCGTCTCCAGTTCGCAAGGCCGGGGTCTCCGAGTAACAACCTGCCGCGTAACCACGACGGCAAGGGCGGCCAGTATCAGGATTGCCGGCCAAAGCACCTTCCAGGTACGACCCGGCTGCAGGGCGGCAATCAACTCCTGCATCGAGGGGAAGCGACGTTCCGGATCCTCGGCCATTCCCCGGCGCAGCACCCGCCGGATCCTGCCGGAACGGGGCCGGCGGCCCGTAAAGGCCCGCCACGGGCGCAGTGGGCGCCTTTCGGCCTGCCTGGGCCGGGAAGAAGGCTGCGAGAAGAGGGCCTGGTGCAGCACGGCGCAGAAACTGTACTGGTCGCTGCGGGCGTCTATCACTTTCCCCGCCGCCTGCTCCGGAGCCATGTAAGCCGGGGTACCGGAGTGCCTGCGCAAGGCATCCGGCCCAAAAGACAGGGCCAACCCGAAATCCGTCACCCGGACCCTGCCATCATCGCCCACCATCACGTTGGCGGGCTTGAAGTCACGGTGGACCAGTCCCGAGCGGTGCGCGGCTGCCAGGCCGTGGGCCGCCTGGATGAACTTCTCCAACACCCGGCGCGGCTCGGGCCTTTCTTTCTCCAGCCAGCGATCCAGAGTCCGTCCCCGCACGTACTCCATGACCAGGTATGGTGCGCGGCCGAACCAGCCCAGGTCGTAGACGGCCACCACGTTGGGGTGGGCCACCGCCGACGCCGCCCGCGCCTCCCGTACCAGTCGTTCCGCCCCCTGCTCGGACACCAGGCCGGGGCGAATGAACTTGATGGCCACCAGCCGCTCCAGGTGGGGGTCAAAAGCACTGTAGACCACTCCCATGGTGCCGGCCCCCAACATGTCCAGGACCACGTAGCGACCCAGCCGGTCTCCGCGCAACAGCAGCACGTCCTCGTCCGGGTGCCGCTGCCCGGCACCACCATGTTCCCCTCTCTCGGAGCGGGCCAGGGCCACCAGCAGACGCTGCAGCTGCGGACTGGAATCGACTTCGCGTTCCAGCTCAGCCGCCTCGCCGGCAGAAAGTTCCCCGCGCAGGAACATCAGCAGTCTGTCAACGTCGTGCTCGGCCACCCTTCACCGACCTCCCGCGAATCAGGACAACGAGCCATAAAATAGCACGAACGAGCACCGGTGATCACGAAATGGACCATCCAGCCGGGCAACGTCCCCGGCACAGCGACGGTCGGTGAAGTCGTGCGACATGTGGCCGCGGGCGGGTATTCAGAAACAGGAGGCGCCCATGCAGCGGAACAGATGCCTGCTGGCAACCAAACACCCCCCCTGTTACCTCGACGATCTGGCCCGGCAGCTGGCCAGCAAGGGAAGCGAGACCTTCCTGCAACTGCACCGCAACCCCTTCCTGCTGGTTCGTTCCTACCCGGCGCGCCCCGGCGCGCAATCGGCCCTCTCCACCGTCGAGACCAGCCTGGAGTCAGCCCTGCTGCATGGCGCGGGACTGGCCACCGCCATCACCGGCGCCAGCGATTTCCCACCGCTGTGCAGCGCCGTGGAACTGGTGAAGAGAAACCCCTCGACACCCACTTCCAAGATCACCCTGGGCCGCTCCCGCTCCTGCGACGTCGTCATCGACACCCCGGGAGTG
>QMME01000149.1 GCA_003647095.1 Deltaproteobacteria bacterium | reverse complement strand
TTGCGCAGCGCCTTGATGACGGCCGAGGCGTGCACGCCGGTGGCCGTCTCGAAGGCGTCGTTGCCCTGGTCCTTCTCGGCCACGATCTGCAGCCCGTTGCCGTCGGCCACCACAACCGGAAATTCCTTGATGACCACCCTGCCGCCGCCGCCCGCGGCCTGCACGATGCTGAAGTCGTCGAGCACGCGCACACCCTCTATGGTGTAATCCATGGCCCGCCCGCTGGCTTCCGGCGCATCATAGAAGTGCAGGCGCACGGTGTAGCTGCCGTCGGGCACCGGGAAGGAATAGGAGTGATCGCGATGAACACAGGTCAGGTAGACATCGGCGGGCGCCGGCCGGGGTTGGCCGTTGAGGTCGACCGGCCCGGAAAAATCGTACTCCTCTCCACCGCTGCGGAAGACATCCTCGTCCCCCCAACCGGCCACCGCGGGAGTGCCGTCACCGCAGTTGATGGCCAGCGGCAGCGTGAAGGAGACGACGCTCACCGTCACCTGCCTGCTGACCGGACCGCCCGGCCCCGTGGCGGTGAGGGTGTAGGTGGTGTCGGCCGCGGGAAACACCTGCAGCGAGCCGGCTGCCGCCACCGCGCCGATGCCCTGGTCGAGCGACACCGCGGTGGCATTGCCGGTCTGCCAGGAGAGCGTACTACCCGCACCCTGGGCAATCTGGGCGGGATTGGCGCTGAAAGAATCGATGCGCACCTGGGTGCTGCTGCCGGGGTCGACCCAGACGTCGGGAAAGAACTCCGCCTGGGAGTTGCTGGTCACCCGCACCCAGTCGGTCACCTGGCTGAAGCCGGTATCCAGCTTGCCCAGGTAGATCTCCACCTGCGGCCCGCCGGCGCGGATGTTGTTGTCGCCCATGGTGCCGTTGCTGTAAGGCCCGGTCATGGCCAGGAAGCGCGGGTTGTTGGACATCTTGGGGTGATAGATCTCCCAGCCGTTGATTCCCGGCGCCGCGTGCAGGTCGAGCATGCGCATGGTGCCCGGAGGCCAGTCCCACACCTGCCAGTTGCGGTGGGCGCTATCGAAGACTCCCACCCGGTAGTTGTCGTCGGGGGTGATGGTGGTCCAGCAACCGGTGGTGTAGTAACCGCTGTCGGGAATGTAGAGGCTGCCCCCGCCGGAGCCGTCGTAGGACGGCTCGGCGGCGCCGCATTGCGGCCAGGGCCAGGAGCTGGCGACGCGGGCGCCGTCGGCCGAGATGGACAACCAGTAGGCATTGGTCTGGCTGGCGCTCCAGACCAGCTCCACCTGGTTGCCGTCGTCCAGGTTGACACGCTTGAGGGGCAGGGCATCGTTGTCGCCGTCGCCTCCTTCCTGGAAGTAGACCCACTCCGTGGCCGTGCTCTCGTCGAACCACAAGGCGCCGGCGAAACCATTGGCCACCTGGCGAACGCCGCTGCCATCCCAGTTGCAGACGAACACCTTGCGCTCGACGCGATCGGAATAGACGATGCGCTGCCCGTCGTGGGTCAACAGCGGTTTGGTGTAGTCGTCCAGGTTGTTCAGTATCACCCGGATGGTGTCGTCAGCGGTATCGTAGCCCAGCAAGCGGAAGACGTTGGCCCCTCCGAAGACGTTGTCGCCGGCCGGCGTGGTATCACGTTGCCAGACGATCTTGACCCGTTGGTTGCCGCTGAGCTGCAGTATGGTGTCGCTGATGCCGGCCTGGCCCCGTCCGGGCAGGGGCCAGAGCAGCGCCGGCAGCAGGCCGACCGCCAGTAGCGGTGCGGACGATGCGCGCAATAACGCCTCCCTTGAGCAGTTCAACGGGAAAAAGATATCATTTTTTGACCCGGCGGGGAAGGGAACGGCCGGCGGATCCTGGAACTGTGCGATCTTTTATGTTACTACCCGGATCGGTTCCAGATGCATACCGGTGCAGGAGACGACAGGTGGCCAGGCACATTCTGGTTACAGGCGGAGCTGGCAAGGTCGGCGCCAGGCTGGTGCAGGGCCTGCTTGAGCGGGGCTTCACCGTGCGGGCGCTGGTGTTGCCCGACGATCCCGGCCGGGCGCGAATCGACCGGCTGGATTGCGAGCTGGTGATCGGCGATATCACCCGGCCGGACTCCCTGGCCGGGTTGTTCGCCGGCGTGGACACCGTCTACCACCTGGCCGCCGTCATCCTCTGTCGCCACCCGGAAATCTACCAGCGGGTCAACGTGGAAGGCACCCGCAACGTGCTGGCCGAGGCCGCCCGGGCCGGTGTGGAACACTTCATCTACGTCTCCTCGGCATCGGTGGTCTACCCCCGCAGCACCCCCTACTCGCGATCGAAGCGCGAGGGCGAGCGGCTGGTGTCGGGCAACGGCCGCATGCAATACACCATCGTTCGTCCCACCCTGGTGTACGACCGGGAGGGGGGACAGGAGTTCGAGTTGTTCCGGGCCTACGTGAGCAGATATCCGCTGGTGCCCTTCATCGGACGGGGGCAGGCACTGAAGAACCCGGTGTTTCTCGATGACCTGATTGCCGGCCTGCTCAGCCTGGCCGGCTGCCGGACCGCTCACGGCAAGACCTATGCCTTCTGCGGCGGCCAGGAGATCAGCATGATGGAACTGGCCCGGCTGATTCGGAAGCAGCAGGGGAAGAACGGCTACTTCCTTCCCCTTCCGGTCGCTCTCTGCCGGCTGGCGGCCCGGGCCTGGCAGCTGGTGGCCCGGGGCCATCCCTTCAGCCCCAGTGCCATCGCGGGGATCACCCAGGACGCCAATCTGGATTGCTCCTCGGCCCGGGAGGATCTAGGCTATGAGCCGTTGGGCGTGTACGAGGGCCTCAGGCGTTGTCGTGGTTGAGAAACCTGTTACGGGAGAGGCAAACATGGACGTCTTAAGAAAACTGCTGTTGCTGGCCGGTTGCCTGACCCTGGGCGCCTGCGCCGCCCTGAGCGGCCGCCCGGGCACGGGCACCCAGGCCGCCATCGACGACGAGGCCCAGGCCGCCCGGGCCCGTATCGGCCGGAAGGTCAAGGGCCTGATCGTCTGGTCCAGCTCGCGGGCCGGCAACCACAACCTGTTCACCATGAACCCGGACGGTTCCCACATCAAGATGATCACCCGGGGAGAGACCGTGGACTGGTTCCCGCGCTTCTCGCCCGACGGCCGGGAGATCCTTTTCTGCCGCAGCAAGCAGGGCTGGGTCTACGAACGGGACGCCAACATGAACTTCAAGTGGGACCTGTTCACGGTGTCCAGCGACGGCGGTGAACCCCGCAAGGTGGCCGGGGACGCCTGCTGGGGAACCTGGACCGGACCGCGGCAGATCATGTTCAGCCGCAACACCAAGGTCTTCACCAAGGATCTCGGCAGCGGCCAGGAGAAGCTGCTGCTGGACAGCACCCGGGTCGAGTCCCTGGGCGGTGCCGAGTTGCAGCAGCCCCAGTTGTCGCCGGACGGCAAGTGCCTGGCCCTGACCCTGCGCGGGGCCCGGCGCCAGACGGGCGTCTACGATCTGCAGGCGCACAGCTGGGCCCACACCGGCGAGGGCTGCCAGGTGAACTGGTTTCCCTCCGGGGGACGCATCTTGTGGGTGAACCCCTCCGGCAACGGCGGCAGCGAACTGTTCAGCATTCCCCTGAAGGGCTGCCGCCCGGAGCGGGAGTACTCCTACGAGGAAATGCGTTACCTGGACATTCCCGGCCGGCGTTCGCACGAGTACTTCCCCAAGTTGAGCCCCGACGGCAAGTGGCTGGTATGGGCGGCCACCCGGCGCGGTCACGATCACGACATCGCCGATTACGAGATCTACATCTGGGAGGTCGGCCGGCCCGCCGCCGAGGCCACCCGCTTGACCTTCCACTCGGGCAACGATCGCTGGCCCGACATCTTCACCCTGGCGACTGGCGGGGAGCATGCAGCGGGGCAATAGAGCAACCAGCAGACTGTCGAGGCTGCCCTGGTTACTGTGCCTGGCCGTGCTGCCGGCGCTGGGGCTGGCGGCCCTGGTGCCCCTGGCCGATCGCCTGCTGGCGCGGAACCAGGCCCGGGCGCTGCTGGAGCAGGTCCGGCAGGAACTGGCCGAGCCCGGCGGCGGCTCCCCGGCCGGGCTCCCGGCGGGCTGCCGGCCCGGATGGCTGCTGCACCTGCACCACCGGGGAGAGGAACTGGCCAGCTGGGGCGACATCGGCGGCTGCGGGGTAAGCAGGGCCACGGCTACCGCCGGGGGATTCAAGTGGATCGGCCGCGGCGTTACCGGAGGCCTGCTCGACGTGCAGTGCCTGGCCACCCGCAATGCCTACCTGGACGGCGCCGAGTCGCTGTCGCTGAGCACCCGCCTGGGAACCAACCTGGGCTACAAGTGGTCGCTGGCCGCCACCGTTCCCTTTCTCTACAACCACGAGAAGGTCGATTCCTTCGGCGTCGAGAAAGAGGCCTACCTGCCCGGCTTCGGCGACCTCAGCCTGGAGGTGACCCGCAAGCTGGGCATCACCAACGCCCACACCCTGACCCTGGCGGTGACCGCCCCCACCGGCGCCCACGACGCCGTGCGCCGGGGAGTCATCCTGCCGCAGCGCCAGCAGCTGGGTTCGGGAGTCATGGGAGCGTCGTTGACCTACGAGTACACCCGTGATTTCGACTGGGGCCTGATGATCTACGGAGGCACGCTGGGCTGGGGCGGCTGGGAAAACAGCGTGGGCGACTTCCGCGCTCCCAGCCTGAGCGGCTACCTGTACGCGGGATACCTGCTGGGGCCGCTGGTGCCATCGGCCGGCCTGACCGTCACCGGTCGTTTCATGAGTGATCGCGAACGCCACGTCACCACCATGAACGCCCGGGAGATGTTCTCGATAGTTCCCACCCTGGGCCTGGAGTGGTCCTCGGACTACCTGGCGGTGATGCTCTCGTTGTCGACGACGCTTTCCTTCCAGCGCATGGACAGCTGGACCATAGGCCTGGGCCTGCAGACATCGCTGTTCTGAGCCGGTGGTGGGCCATGCCGGGTGACAGCCGCCAGAAAGTCTGCGTGCTCGGGGGAGGAGGGTTTCTCGGCTCCCACCTGGTGACCTCGCTTTGTGACAGCGGCAAATTCCGCGTGCAGGCCATCGACACCACCTTCGACAAGCTCACCGTCAGCGCACCGCAGCTCACCATCACCCCGGCCGACATCACCTCCGCCGGTGTCCTGGAAGAGGCAGTGGAGAACAACCAGGTCATCGTCTCCACCACGGCCCTGTGCAATCCCTCCCTGTACAACACCCGGCCGGTGGAAGTCATCCGCGAGAGCTACGATCACCTGGTGCCCCTGGTGGAACTGTGTACCCGGCGGAACCGCTGGTTGGTGCATTTCTCCACCTGCGAGGTCTACGGCCAGCCCCTTCCCGGCAGCAGCCGCCAGCCGCTGCGCGAGGACGAGTCGCGTCTGCTGCTGGGTCCCATCAACCGGGAGCGCTGGAGCTACGCCTGTGCCAAGCAGTTGCTGGAGCGCCTGATCTGGGCGCAGGGCCGGCACCACGGCCTGCCCTTCACCATCGTTCGTCCTTTCAACGTCATCGGCCCGCGCATGGATTTCATCCCCGGCCGGGACGGTGAAGGCCTGCCGCGGGTTCTGGCCTGCTTCATGAAGGCCCTGCTGGCGGGAGAGCCCCTGCCCCTGGTCAACGGCGGCAACCAGCGGCGCAGTTTCATCTACGTGGACGACTTCGTGGCCGGGGTGCGGGCCATCCTGCTCCGGCCGGCACGCTGCCAGGGCGAGATCATCAACCTCGGCCATCCCGGCAACGACATCAGCATCGCCGACCTGGCCGGGAAGATGCTCGCCGTTTTCGGTGCTCTCCAACCCGGACGGCCGCTTCCAGGCGTGATCCGGGTCAGCGCAGAGGATTTCTACGGCCCCGGCTACGACGACTGCGATTACCGTATTCCCGACATCGGCAAGGCCGAAAGGCTGATCGGCTTCAGGCCGCGGACCGGCCTGGACGAGATGTTGCCCGTGATCGTCAGAGACTACCTGGAGCGCTACGGCACCGCCACCCCCACCGGCGAGGTGTCCCGGTGAGACTGGCCATAGTCATGCCCGCCTACAATGCGGGACGCACCCTGGCCGCGGTAATACAACGCCTTCCCACCGCCCTGCCGGACAGCCTGGACGGCATCTACATCGTCAACGACGGCAGCAGCGACGACACGGGCACCGTGGCCGAGTACCTGGCCGCCCGGCAAAGGTTTATCCGGGTCATCCACCTGGAACGCAACCGGGGCTACGGCGGCGCCGTCAAGTGCGGGCTGAGCGCGGCGCTGGACGACGGCGCCGAGGTGATCGCCTGCCTGCATGCCGACGGCCAGTACGCGCCGGAATCGCTGCCCGCACTGCTGGAGGCGAGAAGACGGTTGCAGCTGGACATCCTGCAGGGCTCGCGCCTGGCCGGCGGTGGCGCCCTCAGCGGCGGCATGCCGCTGTACAAGTACCTGGCCGGGCGGGTGCTGGTGGTCCTGGAAAACCACATCCTGGGTCTCGGCCTCAGCGACTACCACAGCGGTTACCTGCTCTACAGCCGGCGCGCCTTGCGGCGCATCCCCTATCGCCGGCTCAGCGACGGCTTCGAGTTCGACCTGGAGATGATTGCCAGCGCCCGGGCCCGCGGCCTGGCTGTGGGAGAATGGCCCATTCCCACTCGCTACGCCGACGAAGTATCATACCTCAATCCCCTGGCCTACGGGCTGCGGGTGCTGGGAGTGCTCTGGAGATACCGGAAAGGAAGGTACCATGCCTGCTGATTCCCGCTCCGGCGGCAACCGGCCACCGTGCTGGTTGCCGGCCCTGGTGCTGGCACTGGCGGCCGCTTGCGGGCCACCTCGTTTTCCCTGGCCCCGGCCAGCCGGTCGAGAGCCCGTGCCGGTCGGCAACCTCGAGGTCCAGACCATCAACCCCGGTTACCACCGCCTGCGTTCGCGCGTGCTGGTACGCCGCGTCCTCCGGCCTACCCGGGCCAACCTCGACTACGCCGCCTACCACGCCAACGTGATGATCAACGGCCCGGAACCGCAGCAGCCGTTGCCCCCGGCAAACAGTGTTCCCGCGACCGACAAGCTGTTTGCGGGAGTACTGGTGCCCGGTTCGGTTGTGGCCTCGATGGGGCAGACCCCTCTGAGCGAAAGCGAACGCCGGCGGCCGCTGGCCTTTTCGCCGCTGGTGGACTTTCTCTCCCGCTGGGACTACGCCCAGGCCGCTCCCTTGGAAAGCGCCCGCTCGGCGGTGCGGGCCGAGAGCTGGGGCGGGCCCCGGAACATACAGCACACCAGCCAGGAGATCAGCGAGCTCTACCGTCACCAGGACGGAGATGCTCCCGCGGGGGAACAGTGGTGGGTCAAGATCGAGTTCGCCCCCTGGGCCCGCCTGTTTGCCGACATGCCCGACGAGGACGGTGACGGAGTCCCGGAGATCTACGGGCAGCTGCAGCCGCGGCTGGTCAGCCGGGCCATCGTCGACCGGGTGAAGCGGGAATACTGCGGCCGCCTGCTCGAGACGGGCCAGGTCAAGGCCTGGCTGAACGAGTTGGCTTCCTACTGGTATCCCTCCTATAACACCGACGTGGTCGACCTGGGCGACAGCCGCGTCTGGCCGCTGGCCGATACCGAGCCCGAGGTAGTGGCCGAGCTGGCGGGCCTGCAGGTCGCCGCCCCGGTGTTCGTCATGCGCGGCAAGCCCCGCGGCCGGGCGATTTACAACGTCTTCGCCGTCGCCGGCTTGAGCACCGACGGCGCCGCGCCGCCCTCCCCCGCCGCCGCCGCGTCGGCGCCGGTGGAGAAACGACGGATCACTCCGCTGCTGGAGCCCCGGCGCCGGGCGCTGGCCCGGCAGCTGGCCGACAACGGTGGATCGTGGCAGCAATGGGCCGCCAGCCTGGCCCGGCACTGGCGACACCTGCGCCAGGTGCTACGCTCCCGGCCCGAGAGCATCAAGGCACTGGCGGGACGCGACGGTTTCCTCTTCTTCCGCAACTCCATCAGGTACGTGGTTGGCGGCGACCTGCAGCAACAGCCGGCCGGCAAGAATCCCTTTCCCACCATCGTCGACTTCAAGAACTACCTGGAGAGACTGGGAGTGGATTTCCTGCTGGTACCCATTCCCACCAAGGTGGAGGTGTTTCCCGACAAGATCCTGCCGGGCCGCTTCGACCCGGCTTCCTTGCCGGTGCTCAATCCCTACGGGCGCAAGTTGCTGCTGGAACTCACCGGGGCCGGGGTGGAGGTTGTCGACCTGCTGCCGGCCTTCCTGGCGGCACGGGCCTCCCGCCGGCCGGAACAGCAACTTCTCTACCAGCCCCAGGATACGCACTGGACCGATCGCGGTCTACGCCTGGCGGCGCGGCTGCTCGCCGCCCGCATCAAGAAGTATCCCTGGCATGCCGCGCTGGCGAAAAAGACCATCGCCTACCGGCAGGAAGAAGTCCGCTTCCGGCACCAGGGCGATTTGGTCTCGCGCCTGGCCGAGGAAGAAAAGGGCCGTTACCGCCCCGCCGAGCGCATCGCTCACCGGGTGCTCGACCCGGACGGCCAGCCCTACGACGACGATCCACACAGCCCCATAGTCATCCTGGGAGACAGCTTCACGGGAGTCTACCAGAGGACCTACTGCCGCAACGCCGGCGTGTCGGCACACCTGGCCCGGCTCCTGGGTCACCCCGTGGACCTGGTGATGAGTTACGGCGGCGGACCCAACGTGCGGCGCAAGCTGCTGCGCCGCGGCGAGCAGGCGCTGGCCGGCAAGCGGCTGGTAATCTGGATGTTCGCCGCCCGCGACCTGTATGACTACTGGGAAGACTGGGAACCACTGCAGCCGGAGCGGAAGGGGAGGTAGTCCGTGCGGTGCCGGCCCACCCTGCTGCTCTGCAGTGCCCTGTTCCCGGCCTGGCTGGGTGCCTGCCGATCCGACGGGGAACGTGCCCGTCCCGGCCGGTACCTGGAGAGCGGGTTGCTGGATGTCGCCGAGGAGGCACGCCGGCAACTGGGCGTGACCATGCCCCCGGCCCGGGAAACGGCCAGCAGGCTGACCGCCCTGGCCGCGGCCGCCCGGCGGGTGGTCGGGGATGAGCGGG
>QMME01000148.1 GCA_003647095.1 Deltaproteobacteria bacterium | reverse complement strand
GGTAACGCCCAAGGAGATGGAAGTCAGCCTGGTCGATGTGCTGCGCCAGCGGCTCATTCTCGACGAACCCGTGAATCTGGTGGGCATCAGTGCGTCCACCCCGAGCATCAAGGCTGCATACGAATTGGCGGATTTCTATCGTGCTCGCGGTGCCGTTGTCGTCATTGGAGGCCACCATGCCACAGCGATGCCCGAGGAGGCTCTCCAGCATGCCGATGCAGTGGTATGCGGTGAGGGCGAGACTTCCTGGGCGCGCATCTGCGAGCAGTTTCTGACCAATCCTGGACGAGTGGGTGGCATTTACCGTGACCCGGCGCCAGACCTTTCGCTCTTGCCTCAGCCCAGGACAGATTTGATGTGCCTGGAGCGGTACAGCCGGTATTCCTATCCCGTGACCGCAACCCGGGGTTGCCCCCATCGGTGTTCGTTCTGCTTTTCTCGGAACATGAGCCCGACCTACCGTAAGTTTCCCATCGGCCATGTTCTCGAGCAGGTTCGGCGCCGGCCTTCATTCGTCAGGGGAATGTACTTTGTCGATGACAACCTGGTGGGCGACGTAGACTACACACGCGAACTGTTTCGTGCGCTCAAGCGTGAGCGGATCCCGTTCGTGATGCAGGCGCGCATTGAAGTTGCCTCAGACCCCGAAACGTTGCGTCTTGCTCACGAGGCTGGCTGCATTGCGATTTCCACGGGCTACGAGTCGATCAGCCAGATGAGTCTCAATCGGGTGGCCAAACGAGCCGATGCGTCAACATACAAGGATTCCTCACGTGCAATCTTCGACGCGGGAATGGTGCCGTCGAGCAATTGGGTCCTGGGGTTCGACTGGGATGGACCCGAGTGTTTCGACCGGACCCTGGCCTTCCTGGATGACTCCTGGGTGCTCGACGCAGCCTTCACCACCGAAATCCCGTTTCCAGGCACACCAGCGTTCAAGAGGTACGAGAGGGAAGGTCGGATTCTGACCTATAACTACGATGAGTACGTGGGCAAGGACCACGTCGTGATCCGTCCCAAGCAGATGACGCCAGAGCAGCTTCGCGACGGTATTCGTCGATTGGCCAAAGAATTCTACTCGGTTCGACGCATCCGGTCGCGGCTGCGTCGCGTCAAATCGAATCCGTTGATTTTCGATGTTTTCCCGTTATCGCAACGCAAACGTGTTGCCTTGTTCATGGGGATGTATCAGGCATACCACTGGCACGAACTCATGATCCCGCCGCTCCACCGATTCGCAAACGGCATGAGAAGGACAAATGTGTTGCTGCGACACCGAGACGCTGTCCTGCGTTCCAATTTCGACCAGGCACCGACCGGGACAGACGGCTAGACTGAAGTTCCTTTACCACCGATTTTCGCAAAGGCGTAACCGTCACAAAATAAATTCGGGGACGGTCTTAACTTATTAACTTTTCTACATGACCATCGATTACTCTGGAATTTTCTCTCTGGCGAAAGAGAATGTCGGCTGAACATTTCCGACTCCTCGGTATTGACAGTGACATCAAGATATCTTACCATAATGTCTAGATATGCCCCCCTGGAGGGACAGATGAGGCGCAAGATAGGCACCGCTCTCGACGAGAGGCTCATCGTCCAGGCCAAGCATCTGGCCGCCCGCGAAGGGCGTCCCCTGAATGACGTTCTCGAGGACGCCCTGCGTCGCTACCTGGCCCTGCGCCGCCGCAAAGGCGGGGGCTCGCTGGTGCGGCGGACGGCGGGGGCCTACCGCATTGAGCCCGGGCAGCTGCAGCAGGTCATGGAGGAGGATCTGTTTGCGGGTGAATGAGATTGCCCCCGGCTCCAGGGTTTGCCTGGATGCCAACGTGTTCATCTACCACTTCTGCGGCCGCTCCCGCCAGGCCACGGAGCTGCTGCTGGATGTTGAAGACGGCCAGCTTCACGGCTTTACCACGAGCGGGGTTCTGGCCGAGGTGCTGCATCGATTGATGGTGATAGAGGCCGTGTCCGTAGGTGCCATCTCCGGCGCCAGCCCGGCCCGGGCCCTGCGCCGCCGGCCGGAGGTGGTGCGCGCGCTGCGGCGCTACTATCGGGACACCAGCTCCATTCCCGCCATGGGAGTGGAGGTGATCGAGCCCGGGGGAGATCTTCTCCGGGCCAGCCACCCCCTGCGCACCGGCTACGGGTTGCTCACCAACGACTCCCTGCTGGTGGCCGCTGCCCTGGGGGCCGGCATGGACGTCCTGGCCACCGCCGATCGCGACCTGGCCCGGGTGCGGGAGATCGACATCGCCCTGCTCGACGACGTGTCCACGTAGTTGCCGGTACCAGCCGCGTGGGCATGGGTAGGGTCCGGGAAGGGGCAAAAGTTAATAAGTTAAGACCGTCCCCGTTTCGAAGACCGTCCCCGTTTCGGGGTTTACTTTCTCGACCGGGTGCGTTATCATGGGCGCCGTCTTTCAAGCTGACGCTCGTGGAGGTGGAGATATGAAAAAGACGTGGAGCTGGTTGTTGCTGGCCTTCCTGCCGGGGCTGTGGTTCGCCGCCTGCGGGGGCGAGGAGATAGTGGAAGAGGAGTACTTCGGCAAGTTCGACCTGGTCAACGACTTCGACAAGGCCGACGGCATGGGCAAGGCGGCGGTGCCCGTCTCCGCCGACGACTCCAACACCGCCGTCTGGGAGGTGTGGAACGACTGGGCCGACACCGACAGCGCCGACGCCCGCCGCGCCGGTCTGGCCTGGGGAGCCGACAGCGGCCTGGACTGGAACGAGAAGTTCGCCCTGTGGATCGACGGCCTGTCCAAGACCGACGCCCACTCGTCCAGCTACAAGACCTTCACCATCACCAACCCCCAGGGCAAGACCATCCAGGCCCCGGTGCTGGAGTGCGCCGAGGTCGCCTACTTCCTGCGGGCCACCTTCGCCTCCTGGTACCACCTGCCGTTTTTCGTCGAAGCGGTCGATTCCACCGGTACCCGGGTGTTCATGGGGCACTTCGGCTGGCGCACCGCCAGTGGCCGCTACAAGAACTCCAACAAGTTCCGCTCCTGGTACCGCGACTACTCCGACGGGCAGTACGACGCCGGCAACTGGCCCCGGGACGAGAAGCTCCGCGGCAAGAAGCTCTACGGCGCCGACGACGACTACCAGCCCTTCATCGGCGAGGGGGCCCGGGCCGGGGCCTACTTCGACGAGCTGTTTCTGAACAAGCGGGTGGGGCACTTCCTCATCCTGCTGCTGTCCAACTTCGGCTCCATCCACCTGGCCGACTCGGCCAACACCTTCAACCTCGAGCCCGGGGCGGTGCGCCAGGGCGACCTGCTGCTGGAGCGCTGGCAGCGGCGCGGCATCGGCCACACCCTGGTGGTCAAGCACGTCCAGGAGGGGCAGAACCCCGGCACCCTCATGGCCGAGCTGGTCTCCGGCTCCATGCCCCGGCGCCAGCCCAAGTGGGAGGACCCCACCGCCTCCAAGCGCTACTTCACCTCCAACATGACCGGCGGCGAGGGCAGCAACTGGAGCGGCGACGAGTACGCCAAGCTGGGCGGCGGTCTCAAGCGCTGGCGGGTGGCCCGGGCCCTGGAGGGCTGGTACACCAACACCATCCTCCCCCGGGACCTGGACTACTGGATCTCCTCCACCGACTACGCCACCATCGCCGCCCGCCCGGGGCAGTTCGAGACCCTGCTCGACAAGCTGGACCCGGAAGCGGCCCGCGACGCCCTGCTCGCCATCATCGAGGACAAGCGCGACCACCTGCGCAACTACCCGGCCAGCTGCTCGGCCCGCATCGGCCGCGAGGAAGCCTTCCGGGACCTGTACGATCTCATGGAGGAGCACTTCGGCATGAGCCGCCAGGAGGTCGACGCCCGGTACCGCATCCTCGACGACTACGTCTTCGCCGAGCTGGTCTACGAGCAGTCCAAGACCTGCTGCTGGAACAGCACCACCCCGGCCATGTACGAGATCATCATGGACTACGAGCAGCAGCTGCTGGAGCAGCAGGGCGATGACTGCAGCGGCCCGCTGGTGTTCATGAACGACAACGGCTACGAGGTCTTCCGCCAGCACGCCGAGGAGCTGGGCCGCGGCGACGAGTGGGTCGCCTGGTCCGCCGACGAGACCTGCCCCCAGAGCGGCGTGGCCACCGACACCGAGGCCAGCCACGAGTGGACCCCGTACTGCGACGTCTTCGGCCCCGGCAGCCAGACCTGCCAGCCGGATCGCTTCGAGCCCAACAACAGCCGTGACGCCGCCTCGGCCATCATGGACGGCAGCCACGAGGAACTGACCATCTGCGCCGGCGAGGAGGACTGGTACTGGATCCGCCCGGCGGCCGGCACCCTGCGCGTCTCCATCTACTTCAGCAACGCCGACGGCGACCTCGATCTCAAGCTGCTCGACGACCAGGGACAGGTGGTGTCCTCCTCGGCCGGCACCGGCGACTCGGAGACGGTGGAGGTGAGCGTCAGCGAGGAGGCCGACTACTTCATCAGCGTCTACGGCTACTCGGGGGCGGAAAACAGCTACTCCATGACCATCACCGCTCCCTGAGGAAACCACAACATTGCCAGAAGCAATGTTGTGGTTTCAGGATATCCCGGTACCGGTACGGGAACCTGTAACATGCTTCGCAAACTGCAGGAACCACGGAAAGTGACTTCTTTAGTCGTTGCGCGAAGCGCTGTCGGGACCCGCCGATTCAACCTGCAGAACTTCAACCCCGCAGTTGCTCGTGCAACTGCAGGGGTTACCTTCCCCGCTTACCGTCGTCGCCGACCAACTCGAGGGGCTGCGTATCCAGGCGATCGACCCGGCGGCAGAAGTGCTGGAAGTCGGCCGCCTCCCGGGGGCGCACGCGCCCGGGACGTACCAGCAGGCGTTTTTCCAGCACCAGCCGGTTGCCCCGCTGCCGGCGCCGGTAGGAGAACTCGCTCAGCGGCCCCCGCAGCTCGACCGGCCCCGCGTCGTCGGCGCGCCAGCCGGGCGGCAGGGTCAGGCGCACCCGGGTGGCGGTGCGGGTCTCGTCGCCGATGAGCAGCGGCTGCGAGCGGGGCAGGGAGACGGGCAGGTTGTGCCCCAGCCGGTAGGGGAAGAACCTGCCGGGCAGCACCAGCCTGTCGCCCCGGAAGATGCCGTAGGCGGCGGCCCGGAAACGGTACTCCACCACCAGGGGCCGGTCGGGCTGCTCGAGGGCGAAGAATTTCACCTGCTCGAGCTCGGCGGTGGAGAAGGAATCCACCAGGCTGGCCTCGATGATCCGGCGGCGCTGCCCGGCGGGCAGGCCGGCCAGGATGTCGCGGTAGGGGGCGGCCTTGCCCGCGGGGATGGTCTCCCGGCCCCGGCCCTGCAGCGAACCGTCCGCTCCCAGCTCGAGTTCCAGCTCGATGCGGCGCTCCGCGCCCGAACGGTGTCGCCGCGGCAGCCGCACGAAGACCGGCCCCTGCTCCGGCCACAGCGACAGGGCACGGGCTCCCCGCAGGTAGGCGTCCAGGGAATCGAAGGGATGCCAGCGGCCGTCGGGCACCATCCACAGGGTGCCGCCGGCCGCGGGCAGGGCCACCACCGCCTGGTGGTACAGCCCCGGCCGGGGCAGGTGCGAGTCCAGGGCGGGCGCGTCGAGGGGACGGGCCAGCATGACCCGCGGTTGCCAGCCGCGGGCGCGCAGCAGGGCCACCAGGGCGGCCAGGCGGTTGCCCTGGCGTCGCACCAGCACGTGGCTGGCCGGTTCCAGCAGGTCCTCGCTCTGGCCCCGGGCGGTGATGTTGGCGCATACCCAGTGGAAGATGCGCCGGGCGCATTCCCGCCCCCGGCTGGCGCCGCAGATGGCCGCGGCCCGGTCGGCCAGGATGGCCGTGGGCCGGCTGGCCGCCCGCAGCTCGGCCGCCAGGGCCCGGCGCAGCCCTTCCCAGGAGGCCGAGAAACCCACCACCAGGGAAGGCACCAGCTCCTCCTCGGGGGGACTCAGCGGCTCCCGTTGCGGGGCCTCGACCCGGTCGGCCACCAGGCGCAGCAGGGTCCGCTCGCCCAGGTGCCGCTGCTGCAGCCCGGGAAGCCGGCCCTGCCGGTCGAGCCGCCACCGTGCGCCCGCGGGCAGCAGGTAGCTGGTCTCCCAGCGGAACACCGGCTGGTCGATGCCTCCCAGCTCGCGCACCGGCGACAGCCAACCCGGGCCGGCCAGCGGCAGGCCCGGGGCCTCCTGGCCCACCAGGGTATCCAGCTCGATGAAGTCGCCGGCCGCCAGGTGGGGCAGGCTGACGGTGTCCTTGCCGGCCACCACCTGGGCCTGGAAGGTGCGCCCGTCGGGCTTGATGGTGTGCAGGGCCAGCACCACCGCCCCGTCTCCGGGAGGGTTGAACTCGCCCCAGCGTTCGGCCGCCTGGTGGGTGCGCACGTGGATGACCTGGTGCAGGTGCAGCAGGCTGGAGCCGTCGGCGAAGGCCTGCAGGTGGTAGTGGTCCAGCACCATGACCGCGGCCGAGTTCACCCGCCAGCCCGACTCGCGGTACCGCCGTATCACCGCCCGGGTGTCGCCGGGCCGGTCTCCGTCCGGCAGCAGCTGCCGCGACCCGTCCCGTACGGCGGCCGCCAGCCGCAGCCGGGCCTGCCAGGGTTGCAGCCGCTCCAACCGCCGCCACAGCCGCCGGGCCGGGCCGGCCAGGCCGGCCTGGTCGAGCAGGTCGGCCGCCCGGCGCAGCAGGGCCGGGTCGTCGCCGGCCAGGGCCAGGGCCCGGCGCAGGCAGCGCCGTCCCGGGGCCGTCTCGCCCCGGTTCAACAGGAAGCGCGCCCGCTGCAGCCACAGCTCGGGCTGCAGCGGGTCGCGGTCGAGCAGCTGCCGCCGGGCCCGGTCCAGCTCCTCCTCGCGGCCGGCACGTTCCAGCAGATCGAGCCAGGTCCGCGACCGCCGCCGCTCCCACAGGCGCCCGGCCAGGGGACGGGCCGCGGCCAGGTCGCCCTGCTCCAGGTACAGTCGTGCCAGGTGCTCCAGCACCTCCGGGTTTTCCGGCCAGCGTGACAGTGCCTGCCGGTACAGCCGCCGGGCCGGCAGCGGCCAGCCGCCCTGTTCGGCGATGATTCCCTGGAAGTAGGGCCACAGGAAGTAGGCGGGCAGCTGCTGGTCCAGCCGGCGCAGGGTCTCGAGCGCCCGCCGTTGCTGGTTGGCCCCGGCCTGCAGCAGGGCCAGGCGAAAGCCGGCCAGGCGGGACTCGGGGCAGGCCGCCGCCCGGCGCAGGTGACTCAGGGCCTGTCCCTGGTCGATGGGCGGGGGAATGTCGTCGTCTTCGAGAACCTCCATGGCCAGCAGAAACTGCAGCAGGGACGCCCCCGGGTGCCGCCCGGCCAGCCGCTGCAGCAGCTGCCGGGCACGGTCCAGGCGCCCGTCCTGCCAGTGGGCCAGGGCCGCGAGCAGCATAGACGGCTCGTCTTCGCTGCCGGCGGGGGCCAGGGTGCCGGCCAGTCCCGGCAGCGCCTGCAGCGAAAGCACGGGGGCCGTTTGATCCGGCAGGCCGGCCGGCGGCCGGCCGTCGTCCCCGGCCAGCCAGTGCAGCCCGGTGCCCTCCTGCAGGGGCAGCAGTCGCAGGCCGAGCTCCCGTCGCTGGATCTCCAGCGGCACCAGCAACCGCAGCCGCAACGTGCCGGCACCGGCCCGAACCAGGAAACGCCGCCTGGCGGCCAGGGGTTGCAGCTGCGGGTAGTGTTCGACGGTGTGCCCGCCGAGCCGCAGTCGCAGCGGAGACTGGCTGGTGACCAGCAGCAGAAACTCGCCGGACCAGGGTCGCCCCGCCTCCGGCCGGTTGCCGGCGCCTCCAGGGGGAGGGACGATCTCCACCGCCGTGGCCAGCTGCAGCAGCCCCCGCCTCCCCTGCGGGTCGAGCTGCAGCAACCCCCCCGGGCTGGAGTGGCAGGCCCGCGCCCGGGCCGCGAGGCCGGGCGGCCGGCCCCGGCGGGCCTGTTCCAGCAGGACCAGCGGGTGACCGGGCGCAAAGCCCGTCTCCAGCCACAGGCGCGGTGCCGTGTCGCCGGCGGGGTCCGGCCGGTCGTCGCCGGCCGCCTCCGGGGGCAGCAGCTCCCGGAGTGCCTGTCGCAGCTCGGCCAGGCCGGGGGTGGTGTCGCCGGGCGAAGACGACAGCCGGTGTATTTCCGCCCGGGTCCGCGGGCGGGCCGGGGCCGCCTGCAGCACCTGGGCCAGCTTGGCCGCCGCCAGCAGGCTGACGGCCGAGCCGGGCGCCCGGGTGGCGGCCTGCAGCAGTGTCTGCTGGGCGGCCAGGAAGTCGGCCCGCAGCATGGAAAGCAGGCCGGCCAGCAGCAGGCAGCGGCCCTGGCGGCAGGCCGGCGCTCGGCGCCGGTCCAGGCGCTCGAGGGCGGAGCGGGCCCCGGCCAGCTCGTTTTCGCACAGCAGCCGCCAGGCCTGCAGGTACGCCGGGCTCGACGACGCCGGCCGCTCCGGCCGGCGCGGAGGCGACGTTGCCGGGCAGGCGCCCAGCAGCGCCAGCAGAAGCGCCGCTGCCAGCCGGACGGCGATCCCGGGGAGCTTCCCGGCGGCGGGCGGCTTCACGATCCCGCTCCCGGCCCGGGCGCCCGCAGCACGACGGGGGTGGCCAGCAGGCGGTCGACGGCGGCCAGGGCCTGCCGGAAGCGGCGGTAGCTGTCGGCCGCCACCCGGCTGCCGCTCATGGTCACCGTGGCCTCCGCGCACAGGCCGCCGGCTTCCTGCCGGCGGAAGCGCAGGCCGGCGCTGATGTGCCGGTCGCCGGCGCGGCCGCCCGCGGGCAGCCGCTCGGCCCGGAATCCCGCCGGCGGCCGGTAGCATACCTGCCAGCGGACCTGCCAGGGAGGACCCAGCAGCAGGTCGGTCTCCCGGCGGGAGAAGGGTGCGAACAGCTTGCGGTAGCTGGTGGGGTGTCCCAGGGCGGCGAACTCCAGGCCCGGCCCGGCCGTGGAGCGGGCCAGGGCGTCGATGTCCAGCAGCGCCCGCAGGCGCAGCGGCCGCTGCAGGCGCTCGACGTCGCTGGCCACGGCCTCCGTGAAACTGGCGGCCGGGAATATCTGGGCCAGGTTCCGTTCCATGACCTGGCGGGGAGACTTGCCCTCGGCC